>CAIYNH010000213.1 GCA_903927495.1 uncultured beta proteobacterium | reverse complement strand
TGCTGTGTTCAAACATGCCGCCGGCATTGAGCAACCAATCCTTGGCGATTCGCCACTCGACATTGCCAAATAGGCGGGTGAATTCTGTGACAAAGGCAGAGTCGGTGTTGTAGAAACCCTTTGACTGAACCTGTTCGCTGCGAAACTCACCACCCCACACCAGGCGCAATGCCGCACTACGGCGCAAGCTATGCTGCAAGGTCAGAACATCGCTGCCAGCCTGACCACTCGCGTTGACCACATAAATATCGTTCACCCCATAGTAAGGACTAAGATTTTGCAGGGCATAAGGAAACTGGTCCCGGTAGCTTTCCTGACTGTGCGAGAGCTGCAGTGCAACGTCTTCATCGGCATTCAAGCTGCGTTTGTAGTCCAATTGTGCGAAAGATGAATCAAAACCGGTTGATCGCAGCGAGTCGCCGATATCGCCAGCAAAGCCCTTTCCGGAGTTGATGGTGAAGCCACCCACCCGCACTTGCAACTCATCGCCAGAGGTCGGAATCAGGTCGGCCCGAAAATTCACCCGATTCACCTGGTTTTGTCCATTCGCACCGCTAAGACCAGCATCGCCGCGCCGATCAACGTTCAAACGAAAAGTGCCATCCTGGTCACCCCAGCCGATACGCGCCTGCGCGTCCCGAACACCGTTTTCCCCGAACGCCAGTGCGCCCTGACCGCCCAAGGTGTCAACTGTGTGACGGGTGATGATATTGATGACCCCAAGAACTGCCCGGGCACCATAGGCGGCAGAATTGGAACCTCGAAAAATCTCGATCCGGTCAATATCCTCCAACGCAACCGTTTGCAGACCGGGCCCAATACTGCCAATGAAGTAGGGAGAGTAGGCAGAACGGCCGTCAACCAGCAATTGGAGTCGGTTGGAGAACATATCAAACGCACCGTGATAACTCACCAGAGGTGCCACACTCTCAAACGAATTGCTGACTTGAAAGCCAGGCACCAGTCGCAGCAAATCTGCCACATCACGGGCACCTGAGCGTCGAATCATGTCACGATCAAGTAGAGTAACGGCACCAGGGGTTTCGTCAAGACGCTGCGGCAAACGTGACACCGACAGCACGATCGGCATCTCCGTCAAGTAGTCTTTCTCTGAAATCGCCTCTGTCGTTTGAGCCCACGACAGGCCAGCACAGGCAAAAAGCGGCAGCAAGAAGATGGATCGATTCATGATGCTCCCTTGTCCATAACAATTTGAATATAGCCCGATTTTGCACCGAGAACAGCCCTTGCGCACCACTCACGCCACTTTGAATCGCAGATCCCAAGTTAAATTCAGCGACCTTGCCACATGCTCATTGACACTGAACTCAAAGTCGTTCCACCAGGGCTGCCTGGCAAGGCATGATTTCGTTTCTAAATTATTCGTATCTAGGCCCCTAGCAGCAGACGTAGCTGCAGCAACTGTGCGCGCAACAGGTTTACACCGATTGAATTAATTTTCCAGACGCAGGGTCACAAAAGCCTGCCGCCGAAATACAAATTCGGGTGCAAAATCCTGGTAGGGTAGACCCAGGTTTTGCAACACCAGCGCAATTTCCCCGCGCTTGGCACCCCAGCGCATGGACTTGCTCAAACGCAGGTCAGTGCGCGTCATTGCAACCCTGCTCCCAGGACCAGAACCTGTCAACGTAGCCGTGTCGTTGTCCTGATGGATCAGGGTCAAATCCAGGCTACCCGGCAACTTCTGAAAATAGGCCATTGAACTGGCGAGCTTTGGGGCCGCAAAGGGTGTTCCCGTCAGATTCTGCGGATTAAGGTGTGCACGAATGTCGGTATAGCTTTGATTAAAAACCAACTGTGCGCCCGACCAAGGCTGCCATTTCAGCTGGTATTCAAAGCCCTGAATCGGAAAGTCTTCCTCATTGGCATAGTCGGCAGGGGTGCTCTTGTCTTGCTTGCGAATATAACCATTGATCTGCTCATGAAATGCACGCACATCGAGTGACATTTTCCATTGCGGGAAATTTCCCAGATAGCCAATTTCTTTCGACACCATCGATTCAGGCTACAGTCTGCCACTTGAAACAAAAAAGGGCAGGTCGAAAAGAAAAGAGTGATCAGGTGCCGGAAAAATGGCGTGCACATTCACAAATTGCTCGAACGTACTCGCAGGGCGATACGCCTGAGAAACCCCGGCACGCAAGGTTTGCCCTTCGGCCAGGTGCCAGTTGAGCATGACGCGGGGGGACAGCGAATCACCGGTTACGCTGCTGTGTTCAAACATGCCGCCGGCATTGAGCAACCAATC
>CAIYNH010000212.1 GCA_903927495.1 uncultured beta proteobacterium | reverse complement strand
TGATCTACCCGGCCTTTTAAGTCTGAAATTTTATCCTGCCCAAATAACCAGATATCTTCGACATCGACTTCAAATACGCGCACTTCGCTCAGTTTTGCCAACGCTTGCAACACCGGTGCAGCCTGGCTCATGAAACTGGCTTCAGCCGCCGACCCGGCAATAACAAAGAGTGGCAACCGTGTGGCAGGTGAGACACTCATTTCGCCGCGAAGGTTGCGGCAGGCATCAACCAATTGTTTGAGTTTTGTTACGTGGGCGATGGCCGTGGTGTCAATGCGCTCGGGCTGGCTGATGGGGTAGCTGGCAATCGACACCGATGGGCCTGCACGTCCAGCCACGGGTGCCACTTTTTGCCATAGTTCTTCAGTCACGAATGGAATAATCGGGTGTGCCAGTCGCAGCATGGTTTCCAGGGTACGGATCAGTGTGCGGCGTGTCGCCCGTTTTTGCGCATCATCACCTTGCTGGAGCTGTACCTTGGCAATTTCCAGGTACCAATCACAGAATTCGTTCCAGACGAAGTCGTAAAGGGTGCTTGCGACATTGTCCAGGCGGTATTCTTCAAAGCCTTTGGCCACTTCGGCCTCGGTGTGTTGCAGCAGCGAGACGATCCAGCGGTCTGCGGCGCTGAAATTCAGGTAGCCGTGGGCTGCGCCAACTACGGCACATTCAGCAGTTGTGTGCTCATTCAAACCGCAGTCTTGCCCCTCGCAGTTCATCAGCACAAAGCGGCTCGCGTTCCATAGTTTGTTGCAAAAATTGCGGTAGCCTTCGCAACGTTTGCTATCAAAGTTGATGCTTCGGCCCAAGGAGGCCAAGGACGCAAAGGTAAAACGCAAGGCATCGGCACCGAATGCGGGGATGCCTTCAGGAAACTCTTTTTCGGTATTTTTACGTACTTGAGGTGCGGTCTCGGGTTTGCGCAGGCCTTCAGAACGCTTTACCAGCAACTCCGGCAGTGCAATGCCATCGATCAAATCCACCGGGTCGAGCACATTTCCCTCACTCTTGCTCATTTTGTGCCCCTGCGCGTCACGCACCAAACCGTGGATATAGACGTGTTTGAACGGCACCTGGCCTGTGAAATGGGTGGTCATCATGATCATCCGGGCGACCCAAAAGAAGATGATGTCGTAGCCTGTGACCAGGACGCTTGAGGGCAGGTAGAGGTCAATGTCGTTCAGGTTGCCGCTGGCGCTGTCAGGCCTCGGTGCTGCATCGTTTGTCGCCCCACTGGTGTTGGGCCAGTCCATGGTGCTGAACGGCACCAAGGCAGATGAATACCAGGTATCGAGCACATCTTCGTCCCGTTTCAGTGCTCCGTTATAGCCAGCCTTTATGGCTGCAGTGCTTGCTGCTTGTACATCACGTGCTACAAAAATTGATCCATCCTCAGCATACCATGCGGGTATTTGATGACCCCACCAGAGTTGCCGGCTGATGCACCAGTCCTGGATGTTGTTCATCCACTGGTTGTAGGTGTTGACCCAGTTCTCGGGCACAAACTTCACAGCGCCAGACTGCACCGCGTCAATTGCCTTTTGTGTGATGCTTTTGCCAGTGGGGTCGGATTCGCTGACTTTGCTCATTGCGACAAACCACTGGTCAGTCAGCATGGGCTCAATGATCTGACTGGTGCGTGCGCACCTTGGCACCATCAGCTTGTGTTTTTTCACTTCGACCAGTAAACCCAGTTCATTAAGGTCCTTGACGATTTGTTGGCGGGCAGCAAACCGGTCCATGCCCTGGTACACCGCAGGTGCCTCGGTGTTGATTTTGGCATCGAGCGTCAGCACGCAAATCATGGGTAGCTTGTGGCGCTGGCCCACCGCGTAGTCGTTCTGATCATGCGCCGGGGTGACCTTGACCACCCCGGTGCCAAATGCTTTGTCGACATAGTCGTCAGCGATGATGGGGATGGTGCGCGCACACAGTGGCAGGTTGACATGCTTGCCCAGCAAATGCGCGTAGCGTTCGTCTTCGGGGTGAACCATGGCCGCGACATCGCCCAGCATGGTCTCGGGCCGGGTTGTTGCGACCACCAGACCTGGGGCCAAGGCACCATTGACAAGTTGTGGGCCATCGACAAATGGGTACAAAATGTGCCAGAGTGAGCCGTCTTCTTCTTCGCTTTCAACTTCCAGATCACTCACTGCGCTCATCAGCACCGGATCCCAGTTCACCAGCCGTTTGCCCCGGTAGATCAAGCCCTGCTCATACAAGCGGACAAAAGTATCGGTCACGGTTTTCGAAAGCTTGTCGTCCATTGTGAAGTATTCCCGACTCCAATCCACACTGTCGCCCATGCGGCGCATCTGGGTTGTGATGGTGTTGCCGCTTTTCTCTTTCCATTCCCAGACCTTCGAGACAAAGTTCTTGCGGGCTTCGGCCGGTGTCGGCCCCATGTCATGGCGGCTGATGCCTTGGGCCTGCAACTGGCGCTCCACCACGATCTGGGTGGCAATGCCGGCGTGATCGGTGCCCGGAATCCAGGCGGTATTGAACCC
>CAIYNH010000211.1 GCA_903927495.1 uncultured beta proteobacterium | reverse complement strand
TTTGGACCCCAATAATGGGAAATCTTACAAAACCAGACTCAAACCCGTTGAAGGCGGCAAGAAGCTTGAGATGAGAGGGTATATAGGGTTTTTTTATCGCACCCAAGTTTGGCTGCGTGCTGAGTAGTCGCGTCCAGTGCGGCATTTAAGGTCGTGCGCAAACTAGTTTAGGAGTATGTTGTGAATCGATTTAATGTAAAGAAAGTCGCCGTCCTTGGCGCAGGTGTCATGGGTGCGCAAATCGCAGCACATTTGGTCAACTGCAAGGTGCCGGTTGTCTTGTTTGACCTGGCCGCCAAAGACGGTCCCAAAAACGGCATCGTCACCCGTGCCGTTGATGGTCTGAAAAAACTCAAACCATCCCCGCTGGGGGTGCCAGAGGAGGCAGCCTTGATCGGACAGGCCAACTATGAAGAGCACCTGGAGCAGCTGCGTGATTGCGACCTGATCATCGAGGCTATTGCCGAGCGCATGGACTGGAAACTTGATTTGTATAAAAAGATAGCGCCCTACGTAGCCCCGACGGCCATTGTGGCCTCAAACACTTCAGGTCTATCGATTACCAAATTGAGCGAGGTGCTGCCCGAAGAGATCAAACCGCGCTTTTGCGGCATTCACTTTTTCAACCCACCGCGCTACATGATGCTGGTGGAACTGATCAATACACCCACCACCCAGCCGCAAATTCTTGACGACCTCGAGGCTTTTGTGACGAGTGGCTTGGGCAAAGGCGTGGTGCGAGCCAAAGACTCGCCCAACTTTATTGCCAACCGAGTAGGGGTGGCGGGCATGCTGCTGACCATGAAAGAGGTTGAAAACTTCGGTTTGGGATATGACGTGGTCGATGACTTGACCGGTAAAAAGTTGGGCCGTGCCAGTTCGGGCACCTTCCGCACCGCTGATGTGGTGGGGCTTGACACCATGGCCCACGTCATCAAGACGCTGCAAGATACTTTGACCCTTGAGAGTGATCCGTTTTATGCGAGTTTCGCCACGCCCGAGGTGCTTCAGACCTTGCTGACCATGGGCAACTTGGGTCAAAAGGCCAAAGCCGGCTTTTTCAAAAAGGTGGGGCGCGACATCATGCGCTTTGACCTGGCAAGCCAGTCATATGTTCCGGCGGGCGAAAAAGCCGACGAGGTGTATGCCCGCATGCTGAAAAAGCCTGCTGCAGAACGTCTGCAACTGCTGCGCAGCAGCGAAGGCGCGCAGGGGCAATTCTTGTGGGCCATTTTGCGCAACGCTTTTCATTACGCTGCCGTGCATTTGGCCAGCATTGCCGATAACGCCCGTGATGTCGATTTCTGCATGCGTTGGGGTTTTGGCATGAAGCAGGGGCCGTTTGAGCTGTGGCAAGAAGCTGGGTGGCTAACCGTAGCCAACATGATCAAGGATGATATTGACGCGGGCAAAGCACTGTGTGCTGCACCATTACCAGATTGGGTTTTCAGCGGCCCGGTGGCTGAGGCGGGCGGGGTGCACACACCGCAGGGTTCGTGGAATCCATCAGCAGGGCAATTTGTGCCGCCACGCAGCCTACCGGTGTATGCGCGCCAGCATTTCCCTGAGAGCGTGCTGGGGGCCAACGCACCCAAGGCCAGCACAGCGGGTAAAACCCTGCACGAGGATGAAGCCATTCGTTTGTGGACCTTGGATGACGAGGTAGTAATTGCCAGTATCAAAACCAAAATGCACGCCATCAGCCCCGGTGTAGTTGAGGGCTTGGTACAGGCGGTAGAACTGGCACAGGACTGCTACAAAGGCTTGGTGATTTGGTCGAATGACGACATGTTCTCGGCCGGTGCCGACCTGCAAGCCATGTTGCCGACCTTTATGGTGGGGGGTGCAAAAGCCATTGATGGGGCTGAAGCCGAAATGCAGCAAGCCATGCTGAAACTGCGCTACGCCAGTGTGCCGGTGGTCTCGGCCGTGCGCGGTCTGGCCTTGGGCGGCGGCTGCGAACT
>CAIYNH010000210.1 GCA_903927495.1 uncultured beta proteobacterium | reverse complement strand
TGTCGCCCGAATCGGGTGTATCAATCAAGCCACACAGGTTCAAAATAGTGCTCTTGCCACTGCCAGAAGGGCCCGTTAGCGCCAGCAATTCACCACGCTGCACGCTCAAATCAACGCCCTGTAAAGCGGCAATGACATGCGCACCGAGTCGGTAGGTCTTGTGAATGGCGTGCAGTTCCACCACCGGGGCATGGGTTTGACTCATGATTGAATCGCCTTGAGTTGGGCACGGGCGGCACTGGCTTGTGGGGCGCTGGCCTTGATGACCTCGCCCAGGTACTTGCGGGCTTCGTCAGGGCGCTTGTCCTTTGATGCCAACTCGGCAGCCGTCATCCAGACATCACCGCGAAACTCCAGCGGCGCGGAGGCCAGCACCGGACTAAGCAGGATTTCACCCAGCAGTTTGACACCACGCGCTTGTCGGTTCATAAAGCTGGGCACGGCTAAAAAAGTTTTGGCAGCGACAAATTTCACCTCCAGCACGGCGGGCAGGTTGTGCTGCTGTGGGGCCTCGTGCGCAGCGCTCAGCATGGCCAAGGCTTTGTCAAGCAGTGCCATGCCGTCTTCAGCAAAACTCATCTTTTTCCAAGGTAACCAGGTGGTGTTGGCCTGCATGGAAGTCGTGGCACCCACATAGGCCAGCAGCACGGGGTTACCAGGTTCGGTTTTGAGCAGCGAAGCAAAAGATGCTTGCGACTGCCCGATGGCGCTTTCATTGCCACCCCTGGCTTGCTGAAACTGGGCATAGGCGTTGTCAAATTGTGCTGGGCTTGCCGCCAGAGCACTGGTTGCAAGGGATAACACGGTGGCGGTGCTGAGCAGTCCGCGGATGATATGTGTCTTGAATTGGTTAAACATGGGAAATTCCGTAGTGCGGTTGATTGGATTGAAATGGGACGACGCGAACTTTAGGTTTCACAGCGTTAGAGTGCAGCTAGTTTGAGACGAAATGCATAACTAGAGCGCAAAACGTCGCGATACCGTCGTAAAGTGAGGGCAGGGCTTGCCAGTTGTCAGAAGCCCTTGCAAAATGCACCGGTCGGGCACACTATCGGGCATGACCCAATTTTCAAATGGAAGATCACTATGAGCATGCGCTACACCAACGTCATTAATCATCTCCCTGAGACCAAGATGCGGCTTTACCCGACCAAGGTCATCAACATCATCGGTGGGCCGGGCAGTGACAAGTCGCTGTTTTCCTCTGCGATCATTCTGTATTTGAGCTTGCGCGGCAAAACCGTTGAAACCATTCCAGACTATGCCAAGTCGCTGGTCTGGCAGCAAAATTTCGAAGTGCTTAAAAACCAGTATTTCATCGCTCAGCGGCAATATGAAATGCTCAGTCTGATTGATGGGCAAGTGCACTTTTTGATCACCGAATGCTCGCTTCCCCAAGTGCTTTTTTACAACGAGAACTATGCTGACAATATTTGTGATGTGGCTAAAACACGTGAGCAAATACTTGATTGGTACCGCCAAAACGACAACATCAACATTCTGGTGGAGCGTGGTGACAAAAAATATGTCCGCATCGGTCGCTTTCAGGACGAGGAGCAGGCACGTGAAGTGGATCAGGGGTTGCGCGAAATTCTGGACCGTGAGCATCTGCCCTACACCATGCTGGCGGCCAACGTGCAGGCCATCAACTCCTTTACCGAATCACTGCTGGAGTAATTCCCCGAGACGGAGTTGATGCCGGTCAGGCCGCCTAAAATCGGGGGCATGAGTCACCCTAACCCACCACAAAACAAGCCAACTGCCAACGCAGCGGCAACAGATGCCGTTAAACCCAGCAATTTTCTGCGGCAGATCATCGAATCTGACCTGGAAAAAGGCACTTATGCCTCACGCCGTTGGGCTGGCAGCCCCGGCGATGCGGCACACCATGCATCTGGTCAGCCTGATCCGGCGAAGATTCGCACCCGCTTTCCGCCAGAGCCCAACGGCTACCTGCATGTGGGTCATGCCAAAAGCATTTGCCTGAATTTTGGCTTGGCGCGTGACTATGGTGGTGTGTGCCACCTGCGCTTTGATGACACCAACCCCGAAAAGGAAGATACCGAGTACGTCAACAGCATCATTGACGCTGTTCAGTGGCTGGGTTTTAGCTGGGCACAGCCTGGCAATAATCAGCCCTACCAGGCCAGCGACTACTTTGACTTTATGTACCGGGCAGCCGAAGCCTTGATCGAGGCTGGCTACGCCTACGTCGATGAACAAAGCGCTGAAGAAATGGGCGTTAACCGGGGCGACTTTGGCAAGCCCGGCGTTGACAGCCCCTACCGAGCCCGCACTCCCGCTGAAAACCTTGCAATATTTAGGCAGATGAAGCACGGCCAGCATGCAGATGGCGCTATGGTTTTGCGTGCAAAAATTGACATGGCCAGCCCCAATATCAACCTGCGCGACCCGGCCATTTACCGCATCCGGCGCGCCACTCACCATAACACCGGCGATGCTTGGTGCATTTACCCGATGTACACCTACGCGCACCCCATAGAGGATGCGCTAGAGCAACTCACCCATAGCATCTGCACCCTGGAATTTGAAGACCAACGCCCGTTTTATGACTGGCTGATGGCGTGTTTGATTGAGGTCGACTTGCTGGCCAACCCACCCCCCAGGCAATACGAATTTGCCCGCCTGAACCTGACCTACGTGATCACCAGCAAACGCAAGCTGGCGCAACTCGTTAACGAAAACAAGGTTAGCGCTTGGGACGACCCCCGTATGCCGACCATCGTGGGTTTGCGTCGTCGTGGTTACACGCCTGCCAGCCTGCAACAGTTTGCCGAGCGTATTGGCGTGACTAAGAGCGACAGCTGGATTGACTACGCCACTCTGGAAGGTTGTCTGCGTGAAGACCTCGAACTCAAGGCCCACCGTGGCATGGCGGTACTCAATCCCGTCAAACTGGTGCTAGTCAACTGGGACGAAGTCATGGGTGCGGGGCACCTGGAGCCATGCACTCAGCCCGCCTTGGCGCACCCGCCTGAAGGTGAGCCTACTCCTGCGCTGCGGCATTTCACTATTGGCAAAGAAGTGTGGATCGAGCGCGAAGATTTTGAGGAAGTACCACCCAAAGGCTACAAACGCCTGTTCCCTGGCAACAAGGTGCGTCTGAAGGGTGGCTATGTGATCGAATGCACTGGTTGCAGCAAAGATGACACTGGTGCCATCACGCAAGTCCTGGCCAACGTGGTGCCTGACACCAAGAGCGGTACCCCGGGCAGCGATCTGGTGAAGGTGAAAGCCGCCATCACCTGGGTGGGCGTGGCGGGCGGCGTGAATGCCGAGGTGCGTATGTATGACCGATTGTTTCTGGATGCTCAACCCGACGCTGGTGGGAAAGACTTTCTGGAAAGCCTCAACCCTAACAGCCTGAGGGTGCTGACTGCCATCGTTGAGCCTTCACTGGCCAATGCAATGCCCGGTCAGAATTTTCAGTTTGAGCGGCATGGCTATTTTGTGGCAGATCGCAGTGACCACAGCAGTACCAAGCCGGTGTTCAATTTGTCGGTGGGTTTAAAGGACAGTTGGGGCAAGTGATGCGTAAAAGCTGGCTTCAGGCTACCATCAAATTGAAACAGACCTAGACAGGAAACTACCGTGGCGCAAGACGAAAAACTGATTGTTACAAAGCAAACACGCCCCGCCAACAAAGACTGGATTTTGTGGACGCTGGTTGGCACGTTCATCGTGGTCTCAATTGTGGTCATGCTTGGCGTGGATTATTACTACGCCGCCGATCTGAGTAATCCAGCCAATTTACCTGAGGCTGTTGGTAAATAAAGGCACTGATTTTTATCAAACACTATCAACATTGTTCGTGAATCAAGGGTAAACCCCGTAAACTCAATTTCGATTTTGTCGTTTTTTTTTAGCATCAGCTAGGCTTGATTGCCTGGTTGATAGATTTCTTTGGTCAACATTCATTACTAATGATTTGCGAGGTATCCATGAAAAAATTCGTCTTGTTTGCGGTTTCGTCAATGACAACATTGACAATGGCACTGGCTGCAACGCCTGCACCCACACCTGCTAAACCACCAGTGGCAGCCACAGATCCGGGAGCCCGACAAGTACTGTTAGCTTGCCAAACCAGGATCAAAAACGGAGCTGCTGATTTCACTCAGGCTGTGAACAATGGTGTTCAGCGCGGCCTGATTGATCCGAAAGAACTCGCTGCCTTGAAAACCATGCAAGCTGAAATCGCGACCATGGAACAAAAAGCCAATGCAGACACAAAGTTGGATATGAAAGAGTGCGATGCTATTTACACCAAAATTCTTGATGGGCAGCTAGCACTCAAACATGCCTTGGATTCAAAGCCAGTTGCTGCACCTGCAGCACCAGTAGTTCCCGCTCCTAAGGCCTGTCTGGCAGCGCTGACCAGAGAGGCGGGTATTTTTAAAACAAGATTGGACGAGGGTGTCAAGTCCGGTCTTGTTGATCCGAAAGAACTCAAGTCTTTGAAAGACAGGCACTCTGAAATTGTGTTTATGGAACAAAAAGCCAATGCAGACGCAAAGATGGATAAAACCGAGTGCGATGCTATTTACGCCAAAATCGTTGCAGAAAATAAAGCGCTCAACGATGCCTTGGCATCCAAGGTCGCAGCACCCGTTGTGGGCAAGCCAGGGTTGCCTCCTGTGAAAAAGAGCCCTTAAGCGTGTTAAATTGATTTAAAAAATGGGCGAAAGCCCATTTTTTTCGTCTTTTACTTGTCATTCATGGATTCACAGCGTTAACTGAGCGCTTTCTCGGAGTTTTGCCCCGTGACGTTGCGCCGAATTACGGTTTACGCTGGCCGCTGACCGAGTCAAAAAGATGGATTTTGTTGACGCGTGGTGTGACGCAAATCATGCTGCCCAAGCTGGGTGTAGGGTGTGATTCTTCGGTGCGAATGATGACCAGTTCGTCGCTGCCAGCATGTGCCCAGCGGCCATAAACCAGCCGCTCGGCACCTAGCATTTCAACAGCCTCCACGCGCAACGCCCAGCCAGTGGGGGTGATGTCTAGGTGCTCGGGGCGGATACCCGTGATGGTGTTGGGTGGTGCATCAGGGGCATTTTTCAGCAGGTTCATCGGCGGTGAGCCCATAAAGCCTGCGACAAAGGTGGTGGCGGGGCGGTTATAGACCTCTTCGGGCGTGCCAAACTGCTCCATGACTCCGCCATTCATGACCATCATGCGCTGCGCCAGCGTCATCGCCTCGACCTGGTCGTGCGTCACAAAGAGTGACGTGATGCCCAATTCACGGTGCAATTTCTGGATTTCCAGGCGCGTCTGGGCGCGCAGTTTGGCATCCAGATTGCTCAAGGGTTCGTCGAATAAAAACACTTGCGGCTGGCGCACGATGGCGCGCCCCATGGCCACCCGCTGGCGCTG
>CAIYNH010000209.1 GCA_903927495.1 uncultured beta proteobacterium | reverse complement strand
GGTACGCCAGCTCGACGACCGCATCAATGGTGGCTGGAGAGACCGGCACCACCATGTGGCGAACACACTGGTCAATAAAGCCACGCAGCGCAAGCTTCATCCCTGGCGACTGCGTGAAGCGAAACATTGCATTGGGTCTGCGCCGGTTGGCCAAATCGCACCAGAGCAGGGGAGACTTGCCCAAGTTGCCCTTGTTTCGGTTGGTCAATGCCGACGCGAGCAGGCCTTGATAGTCGATCACGACCAGCGGTTGACCTCGCTCCTTGGCATGCAAAACTCGTCTCAGTGCCAAGTCTGCCGCGCAGGCTGCATGACCCAGAACCAGCAAGGGTGCAGGCTTTTCGGTGTCGAGATTCTTTTTCATGATCCGGCAACGCCCCCCTGCGTCAGGCTGCGCACCGCTCCCAGATGAGCCTGGGTCAAACCCATGGCTTCGCCGTCGCCGTTCGATGCGGCGGTGGTGCGAATGAGTTTGGCAATTTCCTCGGCGCTTTGTCCACGCAGGCGCACGACGGCACCCAGCACAATGGCGTTGCGCACCTTCGCTGGCAAGGCGCGACGGTCGTCGAGAAGATGAAGCACACGTTTGCCCATGTTGTCGGCTTTCAAAAGCGCGGCGTCATCAACGTCCTGCACTTCTTTGCCCAGCGAGGGGTGTTCGCGCAGACCCCGCAGCACGGTCTTGCGCACGTTTGCCCGGTATTGCTCAAAAGTGACGAACAACTTGATTTCGGGAAAACCTGGCGCCATACCTTTGGCAACGGCCTTGCAAACCAGTCTGTGTTTTTTGGCGGAAAAATTCATGTGCTTTGGCGCCATTGCGAATTCCCGTGCCTCGACGTCGTCCAGCGGCGACAGTTGTTCAAGCACTCGTCTGAGACTTGCAACCCGGTCTTTCAGGCGGTCCAGCAGGTCGCGAGCCTCGCGTCGGTTCAACACGTAGGAGTCTTTGATCTCACACTGGACCCCGGTGATGTAGCAATGAATCATGATTTATCTCCTTGCCAATCAAACGCTTTTCATGGTTGAATGGCAGTCATGAAAAGAAAAATTACGGGAGGGGCAAACTTGGCAAATCACCCGCTCGTTACAGCAAATTTCAACCCCAAACCATGGGGCAGCGCAAAGGCTGTTTGATTTGAATTTGGTGCACCGGCCCGTTGAATTGGTGCTGGTACGGTGCTAGTTGCGGGAGGGCAATGTGGGAGTGGCCAATCCATTTGATGTTGATGCTGCGCTGTGCTCGGAGCAGGATCTGGCGCTGTTGACGGCGCACGGTGGCGTCGACGTCAAAGCCTTCTGCGGCATCGACGGCACGACCACGAATTGGGGTGAGCGGGGCGTTTGCGTCTTGCGTGCGAGAAAGGGCTTTGGCAAGAGCCATTTGCTAGCCCTTCGCAGCATGAATCACCGGGCCAGCAATGTTGCGTCACGTACCATTTTTTACCCGCAGGGCGGGCGGAGAAGCCGCTCAACAGACGCCTTGAGCAGCCTGCACGTGGCGGTGCCGCGCTGGCTGCAGGGCAAAGAGTCTGTGGCCGCCTGGGTGCACATCTGGCAACTGTCTATCGTCGGCCTAATGGTCTGGCTGACCGGAGTAAAGACAGAATCTCTGCGCGGCTATTCAGACTGGTTTGGCAGCATTGAAGCGCTCGACCAAGTGCAGCGGGATAACCGCACTGAAGCGCCCGAGGCAGCAAGGCCGTATGTCATGCTTACGGTCTTTATGGGCCGAATCCTCGAACACTTGCCCCTGGATGATTTCAACCTCGGCACGGACATCCTGAAGCAGGGGCTGTACCACGCCAATAGCGATTGGGCCATAGCGGTTTCAGCCAGTTTGGCCAACCGCGACAAAACCGGTATGGCAATGTACCTGGATGCCCCCGACGAACTGGTGGAGCTTACCCAACCGACCTTGTGGAGGAATATTCAGCAAGGCTTGTTGCTGGCGATATGGAAGTTCTCAAAAAGCACCACCTGGAGCCATTTGCTGACCATTTATGCGTCAGTTCGGAGCGAGGCATTTGGCTCCGGGCATGACCATCCTGACGTTTCGCTGGCGTTGGGGCTGGTCATGTCCCTACGCTACAGCCGGGACGATTTGGAGGCCATTCTGAGCGACCGGATCCGGCTGGCCGATCCGACGCG
>CAIYNH010000208.1 GCA_903927495.1 uncultured beta proteobacterium | reverse complement strand
GGCCAAAGAAAGCCTGATGGATCACCTTGATATGTACGAGTTACAGGCCAAATCCAGCAGCGGTGCTGTGTTGACCAAAGTCGAAGAGTTACGCCTGGAGTTGTTTGATAAAGTCAACGCCTTGGGCATCGGTGCTCAAGGGCTGGGTGGCCTGACCACCGTGCTTGACATCAAAATCAAGATGTACCCAACCCACGCTGCCAGTAAGCCAGTGGCCATGATCCCTAACTGCGCGGCTACGCGCCACGCACATTTTGTAATGGACGGTAGTGGCCCGGTGTATCTGACCCCACCCTCGCTCGACACCTGGCCCGATGTGGCCTGGACACCCGACTACGTGAAGAGCAAAAAGGTTAACCTCAACACCCTGACCAAAGACGAGGTGGCAAGTTGGAAACCGGGCGACACACTCTTGCTGAACGGCAAAATGCTAACTGGCCGTGATGCTGCTCACAAGCGTATCAAAGACATGCTGGCCAAAGGCGAACCTCTCCCAGTGGACTTCACCAACCGGGTCATCTATTACGTAGGTCCGGTTGATCCTGTAGGCGATGAGGCTGTAGGCCCGGCTGGCCCGACTACTGCCACCCGTATGGATGGATTTACCGAGATGATGCTCAGTCAAACCGGCCTGATTGCCATGGTTGGCAAGGCAGAACGCGGCCCAGTTGCCATTGAGGCCATAAAGAAGCACCAGAGTGCTTACCTGATGGCCGTTGGTGGTGCAGCGTACTTGGTCTCCAAAGCAATCAAAACAGCTAAAGTTCTAGGTTTTGCCGACCTTGGCATGGAAGCCATTTATGAATTTGATGTTGTCGACATGCCCGTGACCGTAGCGGTTGACTCTGGCGGCACCAGCGCCCATATCACCGGTCCGCAGGAATGGCAAAAACGCATTGCCACCGGCGAATTCAAAGGTATCGCTGTCTCGGGCAATTAGATCAAAATACATAGCAGGCTACGCCTACTCCACGGTCTTTTGAGCTATTTTTTCAGTATTTTGAGAGCACAGGAAAACGTTCAGATCTGCCATTTTCGATCCCACTTCGGCATCTTCGGTTGTCTAGAGAGGGATCGATCAGCTTTCATGACGGCAGCTGAACTTCCCCGGGGGATGCAAGTCGTTCAATTTCCCGGATGTTTGATAACTGAAGCGACCTAAATGACAATTTGGACTTGGCTGCTACACTTTTCGCATACCAACTTCCTGCAAAAAACCAGCGCCCTGCCATGCCATCCGTCTTTAACTTCACCTTTGTACCTTGGTTTCGATCGGTCGCGCCCTACATTCACAAGTTTCGCAATCAGACCTTTGTGGTTGGCGTGTGCGGTGAAGCAATTGCCGCAGGCAAACTGCCAAACTTGGCACAAGATCTGGCCTTAATCCAAAGCATGGGGGTGAAGTTGGTGCTGGTGCATGGTTTTCGCCCACAGGTAAACGAGCAACTCAAGGCCAAGGGCCACTTACCTCGCTATTTCAAAGGCATTCGCATCACGGATGAAGTCGCGCTGGATTGCGCTCAAGAAGCCGCTGGCCAATTGCGCTACGAAATTGAAGCTGCGTTTAGCCAAGGTTTGCCGAACACCCCAATGGCCGGTGCCACAGTGAGGGTAATTTCGGGAAACTTCCTTACTGCCCGACCTGTAGGCATTGTTGATGGGATCGATTTTCAACACTCTGGTGTGGTGCGCAAGATCGACACCGCAGGCATCATGCGTTCGCTTGACATGGGGGCTCTGGTACTGATGTCCCCCTTTGGCTTCTCCCCCACCGGCGAGGCATTTAACCTGACCATGGAAGAAGTGGCAACCTCTGTTGCCACTGCATTGCAGGCCGACAAGTTGATTTTCGTTACCGAAGTGGCCGGCATTGCCACCCATGTTGATCAACCCGTCAGTGAGGACAATCCGATTGATACAGAACTGCCACTCGCTGCCGCCGAGAAGCTGCTGGCCGAATTGCCCAATGCCAACACCCCCAGCGACACCGCTTTTTATTTGCAACATTGCGTCCAGGCCTGCAAGGCTGGCGTGGAGCGAAGCCACATCATTCCGTATGCAGTTGACGGCTCAATTTTGTTGGAGGTGTATGTGCATGACGGGATTGGCACCATGGTGGTCGATGAAAAACTGGAAAGTTTGCGCGAAGCATCGGTTGACGACGTGGGTGGCATTCTGCAGTTGATTGAACCGTTTGAGAAAGATGGCACGCTGGTCAAACGCGGCCGCACCGAAATTGAGCGCGATGTGGGCTACTACACCGTGATCGAGCACGACGGTGTGATTTTTGCCTGTGCAGCGCTTTACACCTACCCTGAAGCGCGCACTGCCGAAATGGCGGCACTCACGGTGTCACCCCAAGTACAGGGTCAAGGGGATGGGGAACGGGTGCTCAAACGCATTGAGCAGCGCGCCAAAGCAGCCGGACTGGAGAGCATTTTTGTACTCACCACCCGCACAATGCACTGGTTCCTTAAGCGCGGTTTTGTGCAGGTGGATCCCGATTGGTTACCAGAGGCGCGCAAGCGAAAGTACAACTGGGACCGCAAAAGCCAGGTATTGGTTAAAAAATTAAACTAAATTTGTCGATCCACACTGGTTTTGAGCACGACTCTTGCTCTCTTGGCAATGCAAGCCCATGCGCTTCAACTCTTCAACTTCACAGGAATACTTATGAGCTCTCTAAATTTCATCGGCGGCGAAAAAGGCGGTGTCGGCAAATCCGTGGTTGCACGTGTGCTGGCCCAATACCTTATTGACAAGGATCTGCCTTTCATGGGCTTTGATACCGATCGCTCACACACCTCATTTACCCGTTTCTATGCCGACTATGCGTCACCAGTACTGGTGGACAGTTACGAAGGTTTGGACCAGGTGGTAAGCGTTTTTGAAAACATCGCAGAGGGAGATGTTCCCCGTGTAATCGTTGACCTGGCGGCTCAAACTGCCGCACCTTTGGCGCGCTGGATCAAAGATTCAGACCTATTGACGCTGCTCTCGGATATGGGTATTGCTGTGAATTTCTGGCATGTAGCGGATGCAGGAAAAGATTCGGTCGAACTGCTAGATCGTCTGATCGAATCGTATGGCGCAGGGCCGAATTACCTGATTCTAAAAAATCTTGGCCGTGGCTCTGATTTTTCGGAACTGGAAAACTCAAAGCCCATGGAAAAGGCACTTGCCATAGGTGCCAAAGTGGTGAGCTTGGCACAACTGCATGAAGCCAGCATGCGAAAAATTGATCGACAAAACGCCAGCTTCTGGGCCGCTATTCACAACCGCTCAGAAGCCGATGCACTGGGCATGCTGGAACGCCAACGGGTAAAAAACTGGTTGAAGAAAACCTATGAAACCTTCGATCAGTTACCTGTTTGAGATTTGATCCGTTGACCGCAAAAAGTTCTGCTCATTTGACCTTGCTCAAGCAACATATGTTTTGATAGGCAGACAATGCCTGTCTATCGACTCTAGGAGCAGACCGTGAATAATCAAAAAGAAACAACGGAATCGGTGTCTACTCAGGTTGTGCCGGTCAATAAATCGAGTTTGCTTTCACCCACCAAGCCGCTGGTAAAAACCAGAGCAGCGAGCGTTCGCCGCGCAACCCGAGGTGATACCAGCGGTGCAAGAACACGTGCAGGTGTTGCGAAAAAGGTAATAGCGAACAATTTGGATGCAGCGCAAGATGCCCAAAACAGTGCACTCAAGCATATTTTGACGAGTACCGCAGACAAGGCCGATGCACTCAAGACATTGCTGGAAGGTAGTTCACCTGACGATATTGCAGCCATACGGCAAATGTTGATGGACAAAAATGAACTTGCTGTTCCCGTGAGCAAACCGGATGATGAACTCTCCAGCGACTGGCGAACCGGCGGCTACCCATATAAAAACCTACTGTCACGCAGTCGTTATGAATCCCAAAAGTACAAATTACAAGTTGAATTGCTGAAACTGCAAAGTTGGGCTAAAGAAACCGGTCAACGCGTCATTATTCTTTTTGAGGGACGTGATGCAGCCGGTAAAGGTGGCGCTATCAAGCGCTTCATGGAACATTTGAATCCGCGTGGGGCCCGTTTGGTAGCACTGGAGAAGCCAACAGCAACCGAACTGGGGCAATGGTACTTTCAGCGTTATGTACAGCATTTGCCGACAGCCGGAGAAATCGTGATGTTCGACAGGTCCTGGTACAACCGGGCGGGTGTGGAACGTGTGATGGACTTCTGTACGGAAGCGCAATACCAGCAGTTTATTCACCAAGCACCGCTGTTTGAGCGCCAATTGGTTCAGAGTGGGGTGTATTTAATCAAATTCTGGTTTTCAGTCAGCCTCAAAGAGCAGCGCCGCCGTTTCAAAGAACGCGAATTACATCCACTAAAACAGTGGAAACTCAGTCCAATCGACTTGGCTTCGCTGGACAAATGGGACGATTACACCAAGGCCAAGGAAGCCATGTTTTTCGAAACTGACACTGCTGATGCCCCCTGGACAGTGATCAAATCCGATTGCAAGAAACGCGCCCGCTTGAATGCTATGCGCTACGTTTTGCACAAATTGCCATATAGCAATAAAGATTTAGGAAATATCGGCACGCTCGACACCTTACTGGTTGGTCGTGCACATGTGGTTTATGAACGCGGTGAGCGGCCCACCAGTGGGCTGATGTAAAGCTCCATCAACTAGAACCATGCAGGGTCTTGCGCCAAATGAGCACTATGGCCAGTAAAAAAAATAGCGTGAAGCAAAGAAAAGACCAATTGGCAATGGACCCCCCAAGAAATGTCCAGTCAATAGCCGAGCAATCACCACTGCCTTTGAAAATCATGGGAATAGCCCGGTTCAGCGGAAAATTTTCGATCATGCCGTAGAAATCTCGTCCGCATGAGGAGACCTGCGGTGGATACCATTGCAACCAGCTCTGTCGGGCCGCTACAAATGCACCAAAACCTGACATCAAAAGCAACCCAAAAGCGCCCAATATATGGGCCATTTTTTTGCCGCTAGCCCCCGTCAGTCCAGCGATTACAGCTACAGAAAAAAGAGCATACCGCTGAACAATGCACATCGGGCAGGGTTCAAGTCCCAAGCTGTGCTGCAAATACAAACCAAACCCGAGCATGCTAAAACAGCCCAGGCTCAATAATGCAAAAACGCGCCGGGGCGCGTTGTCCAATGTGTCAAAAAAAACTTTCAGCATTCGCTACCTGTTGGCTTCGTCAAGTGCCTTACATGACGGTGAACACACAGCCTGCGATTTACCAAGGATCTTTTTTGAGATCATTTGGGATCGAGCACGGTGTTTGCCGCATAAAAAGCACGACATAGTCGCTGCACCAAAGGATGTCGCCGCCGTAAACGGCGAACCCGAGACCTTGGATTTATAACGCAGGCCGTCGGCCACGATTTTGGTTTTGGTATCTGCTTTTGCCATAGGGTCTGATTTTACCGCAGTCGACCGCTTGTTGGAAAAACTTGCTAAAGTTCTCCCTTTTTAAGTCACGTCAAAAAGGTAAACCATGGCACGTACTGTGAATTGCATCAAATTGGGCATGGAGGCGGAAGGTCTGGATTTTGCGCCCTACCCCGGCGAACTCGGCAAAAGAATTTGGGCCAATGTCAGTAAAGAGGCTTGGGCCGCCTGGCTCAAACATCAAACCATGCTGGTTAACGAAAATCGTCTGAATTTGGCTGATTTACGCGCCCGTCAGTACCTTGCTCGACAAATGGAAAACCATTTTTTTGGTGCTGGCGCCGATGAAGCCCAAGGCTTTGTACCTCCAAAACCCTAAGATAATCTTGATACCGGTTCTGTTGGCTGGTGCAGACCAAGCCGACGACTCCCCTAATTACTCCTGGCAAAACCTACCAAGTTGGCGGGTACTGGATACCAGTTTTGACCATGGGTTTAGATTTTTTAGAACCTGGCACGCTTGGCGTCAAGATCCACGGCGTTCACGCATGTTGCATTACCTGGCCTTCGCGCCAGATTCGTTGGCGGGAACGGACTTATCCAAGGTGGCTGTCCATCACCCATTCATGGCACCATTGGTTCAGGCTCTTGCTCAGCTTTGGTATGGTCTATTGCCTGGTTTTCACCGTTTTTTACTCGATCAAGGACAGGTCACGCTGACATTGTGCGTGGGCCCCTCACTTAATCTTCTGCGTCAACAACGTTTTGAAGCCGATGCCATTGAAATAACCCAGTCAACAACGCACACCGATGACGCATCCCTGTGGAAAATCAAAGCGCTCTCACGTTGTTGCAGACGCGGCACCGTGCTTGGAATTCATGCGCAACAAAGCTCCAATATCTCCGAGCTTCGTAAGCATTTGAATCAATCTGGCTTTGAATGGGTCGGCGAAAACAGAGAAAACGCAAACTGCGAATTGGTCTGTTTTCAAGCACTGTATAACCCGCAATGGGTAATAAAAAACTTGAACAAGCATATCTATTGGGGAAATAAAACCGGCCTTGAATGCGTCTTCCAAATCGTAGGTTGAATACGTTATATCGTCAGCAATGTCCATAATTTGACACTCTATCGTTTTAAAG
>CAIYNH010000207.1 GCA_903927495.1 uncultured beta proteobacterium | reverse complement strand
GTAATGCCCAACCTGACAGCCCATAGGCATGACTACGGCATTGATGCCTCTCGAAACAAACCATGGGTTGTAGATCAGTGGCGCTTTGAATGCAAAGGTCGGAAAGCCAATATGCGCGATCAGTTCCGTATTGCCGTTGATGGTCATCATATATTTCAGTCAAAAGTGGCTCTATCGCTTATGAATAAAGCGTGAGCAGCTATGGTTTTTGATAATGCCTGGGGCCGTTGCATTCACTGTGGACAGGGCCCAATTGATTTAAACGGGCGTAGATAAACTGGGCCTCATGCCCGAATTAATTCGAACATTCACGTTGTCTTAGGCTTTTTTTGCCTTGGCTGCTGACACTCCTGCACGCAAACCCAGTAAGTAGCTGTCCACGCCAAAACCGCAAATCTGGCCCATGACGATTTCACCAAACACTGATTTGTGGCGAAACTCTTCACGCGCATGGATGTTGGACATGTGCAACTCGACAATCGGGCAGGTCAAAATAGCCAGCGCGTCACGAATACCATAGCTGTAATGCGTCCAAGCTCCGGCGTTGATCAGCACCGCAGCGACACCGTCGGCGTAACCCTGGTGAATTCGCTCACACATTTCGCCTTCGCAGTTGGTCTGGTAGGCCTCAACTTCAACACCCAGTTCGACACCCAGCGTTGTTAACGAGGCATTAATCTCATCGAGCGTGATGGTGCCGTACTGTTTGGGGTCACGTTTGCCAAACATATTGTGGTTAATGCCGTGCAGCATGAGGATTTTCATTGAAAGCTCCGAACTTCTAAAAACAGGCCTGGTATGCAGGATCTGCGCCCCCGCAGGAACACAGATCCTGTCAACACCATTTACTTGCGCAACTTCGCCAACTCAGCAGCCAGTTCAGCCACGGTTTCGGGAATCAGCGCGCCGTGCTTGGCAATCACCGGTTTCATTTTTTCGCGGAACTTGGCCATCTCGGGAGCGGCCAACTCAGACACCTGCATGCCGCCCTTCTTCACCGCATCCAGTGCCGTGGTCGCTTGATCACGCGCTTGAATACGCTGGTAAGTACTGGACTCCACAGCGGCATCAGAAATAATTTGTCTCTCGGCGGCTGAGAGTGTGTCCCAGAACTTCTTGCTGATGATCACAGACTGAGGGTTGTACTGGTGATTGGTCAAGGTCGCAAACTTTTGAACTTCAAACAGCTTGTTGGCGTTGATCACGGTCAAAGGATTTTCTTGCCCGTCAATGGCTTTTTGTTCAAGCGCTGCATACACCTCGGGGAAAGCCAGGGGTGTCGGATTGGCATCCAGCGCTTTAACCCAATCCAGATTGATGGCGTTGGGGATCACACGCAGTTTCAGGCCGGCAATGTCTTCCACTTTGGTAATAGCACGTTTGCTATTGGTAATGACGCGAAAACCGAGCTCGTAGTAAGCCAGGCCAATAATGCCCTTGGCTTCAAGCTTGGCATGCATCTTCTTGCCAAAGGGGCCATCGACCACCGCATCCGCCTCTTTGCCATTGGCAAACTGGAACGGGTAATCAAACACCTCGAAGTCCTTGACCTGGCTGGCCAGAATACCTGAATTCAGCGTGGTCATCTCAATGGTGCCACCTTGCACGGCAGACACGGTGGCGGCATCACCGCCAAGCACACCACCAGGAAACAGATTGACCTTCATCTTGCCGCCTGACTTGGCTGCCACGATGTCGGCAAATTTATGCATACCCATGACCAAGGGGTGACCCTCTGGATTTTGTGTGGCGAACTTGAAGCTGCGCTCTTGGGCAGAGGCGACACCGAATGCTGCGATGGCAACGGCAGCGGCGATGGTTTTGAGGACTAAACGTTTCATGCGGGGTCTCCTGGAGTAAAAAGTTTGAAGGCGGTTGTACGCTGATCAACTGCTGGCGGACGTGGCGTACCCAAACACGCCCAACAGCTTGGAATCTCAATAAAACCAGTGTGCAGGAACCATCACAAGTTGCGGGAAAAGCACCATCAAGAACATGATGATGAACTGCGCAATCATGAACGGAATCACCCCTTTGGTGACCTCATCCATGCTGACCTTGCCCACGCCGGCTACGGCATTAAGCACGGTGCCCACCGGGGGCGTAATCAAACCAATGGCGTTATTGATGATGAACAGTACCCCAAAATAAACCGGGTCAATGCCGGCCGCCTTGACCACTGGCATCAGCACCGGTGTCAGTAGCAAAATGGTCGGCGTCATGTCCAGCGCCGTACCCACCACCATGGTCAGCACCATGATGGCCGCCATCAGCAACTTCGGGCTGTCGAGCAAGGGCTGCAACAAGGCCACCACTTCAGCGGGCAAATTCGCCACAGTAATCAACCAGGCCGAGACCATAGCCGCAGCGACCAAAAACATCACAATGGCGCAGGTTCTGGCAGCACCAACAAAGAGCGGCACTAGTTTCTTGAAATTGAGTTCTTTGTAAACAAAAACTGACACCACAAGAGCGTAAACAGCGGCGACCACGGCGGCTTCGGTTGGCGTGAACACGCCAAATTTCAAGCCAAACACAATGATGAAGGGCAATACCAAAGCCCAGGTGGCATCTTTGAGAGCGCTCATGACTTCACCGGCGGTTTTGCGTGGTGGCGGTGCAATTGTTTCCTTGCGCACCAGATACCACCAGGTAAACCACAATGACACAGCCAACCAGATCCCCGGGAAAATACCTGCCATGAACAACTTGGAGATCGACACGTTGGCAGAAACACCAAAGATCACAAAGCCAATACTGGGCGGAATGATCGGCGCGATGATGCCTGCCGAGGCAATCAAACCGGCCGAACGGGCCTTGTCATGGCCTGCGGCGACCATCATTGGCAGCAGCAAGGCGGTCAGGGCAGCGGCATCGGCCACCGCCGAGCCTGAAAGTGAGGCCATGATGACGGCGGCCACGATAGTGACGTAACCGAGTCCACCCTTGATGTGTCCGACCAGCGCCATGGCAAAGTTGACGATACGACGCGACAAACCACCAGCGTTCATGACTTCGCCCGCCAACATGAAAAAAGGCACTGCCAGCAGAGGAAAGCTGTCGGCCCCGTTAATCACGTTTTGCGCCAGAATTTGCGCATCGAACATATTGAGGTGCCACATCAGCGCAGCACCGCATAACAACAAAGAAAAGGCAATGGGAACGCCCAGCGCCATGGCGGCGATCATCGAACCCAGGAAAATGGTAATGGTCATGGTGAGTCTCTTTTATTCTTGGTGTTGCGTTCAGTGGGCTTCTTCGGCGTGAGGAGCCTCTTCGGACTCCTGCATCAACACCAAGTGGGCATCATCAATCTGCCCGGTCAGCAAGCGCCACAGGTCACTGAGCAATATCAAAGCACCCAACACCGAGAACGCCATACCCGAGGCATAAAACCAGGCCATGGAGGCCTCCATCACAGCGCTGGTGGTATCCCAGTTGATTACCGATTGATCGTAGGAGCCTTTAAATAGCAACCAGCAAATGAACAACATCAGCACCAATGAAATACCCATGCAGATTTTTTTGCCGGCAGGCCCCAAGCGCCCCACCAGCATGTCGGTGCCCAAATGGCCGTTATCGCGCAAAGCCACGACCGCACCCAAAAATGTCAACCAGACAAACAACCAGCGCGACAACTCTTCAGACACGCTAAAACCCGAGTTAAAGGCATAGCGCATCACCACGTTGCCAAACACCAGCACCACCATCACGGCCAAAGCGGCCGCAATCAGATAGCTGATGAATTTGCAATAGTTATCGATCAATTTTTGGATCACGGTTTGTCTCCTGATTTGCTGGTATCAGTAATGTACTAACTAGTTAGTTTTAAAAACTCAGTGTTTACCCTAGGTTTTAAAAATATT
>CAIYNH010000206.1 GCA_903927495.1 uncultured beta proteobacterium | reverse complement strand
GCTCCAGCTTGATCTGGTCCAGGGCGTCTTTTGCTACACCATGCTCAGCGCTGTTGTCGTCCAAATGAAACGCCGTGCCTGGCACGATGGCAAACAACACCACCAGCAGCGTTGTGATGGCCCATGCAGCCATCGGCGGGTTGCAGAATTCGCGGGTCAGTCCCATCCACGAGAAACCAGATCGGCCTGCAGCATGTAGGCCGCGTCGATGTGTTGCGCCTGCACGTTGGTCAGGTGCAGGGTACCCGGCCTGATTGGCATGGGTGGACGCCATTGGTCCCACACGCGGGAGCATCCCAGTTCGGTGCGCAGTGCCTGTGCATTGCGGGTCTTGCCCCAACCTTGCGGGGCAGTCAGAATGATGGTTTTCATAAGGGAGTCCTGAAATGGTTGCAGATGCAGATACATTGATGCGGCAGGCGTCGATGACAGCCGACACATACTTGCGTGAAGTTGTCAAATCGATTGACGAGAGGTTTGGTGACGGCTTTGCCAAATCCAACCCGGTCTTGATGTCGGCCATGTTGCAGGCTTGCTCAGCTGACTTTGCGGCAACCATGCTGTCAAACTCCCTGGACCGCGTTGCCGACGCCATTCACACCGGCTTGTCCAACATGGGCGCTCTGTCCGAAGGCTTTGCCTGATGGTCCACAGAATGAATCGTGGTCTGAACGTATTGAGGTACAGGTGGCAACTGGCAAACCCGTAACAGATTCAAGGCCAGCTTCGGGATGCTCACAAACGCCGCTGGTGTTCTTGGAAATTCGATAGTGCAAGCAGTTGACGCAGAACAGTGTCTTGCCGGTGTCTGCAAACACCATCGAGCTGGGCGCTGGCTTCCTGACCATTGGCAGCTGCGACTTCTTACAGGCACCCTTCAGGCGCAAGTCATAAGCCCAGTGTTCAAACTCTGCACCCACGTTGGAATCACCACCGAGGCAGGCATCGAGCAGAACGTGAATCTCGCAATGTGTGTGGCGTGCGTCCATCTGCAGCACCGTGAATGCTGCGTCAAGCACGCCTTCATCGAAACAGCGAAAGTCGGTCAGATCGAACTGAAAGCGCCGTCCGTTGTAAAGGCTCAGCAAGAACCGCGTAGCGCGGATACCGCCGCCCGTGTCACGGCATGACTTGACCAAGCGATACAGCTTCAGGGCCGCGCTGGTTTGCTTGTCTGTGTAGTGACGGAGAACGTTGTACCGGTGCGCCGTCAGTATGTCGGTGTAGGGTGGTAGCGGTGTAACGCTGCCCGCCTGTGGAGACGTCTGCATGACTCAACCCTCCAAAGGACTGAAGGATTGAAGGTTTAATCTGCGGACGGCTCGGGCCCTGCCGGTGTTGCCCTTGTCGTGGTAGCTCTGGTTGCCGTTGCCGAAGTGCTGCATCCAGGCGTCGCCGGCCGAGGTCTGCGTGCTGGTCCAGTACCAGTCACCCAGCTCGATCTGGTCGCGCAGCATGGCGTAGATCAGGGCGCTTTCAAACCGGCTGGGCAGGTAGCAATCGCCAGGCAGTTTGCGAATCTTGATGGCCAGTGCGCTGCCGGCTGCAGCCATGGCGATCGTGTTGGCCAGCCCATCAAAGGCCCTGGTGGCGCCGGCGACGTCCTGGCCACGCTCGCCCCACGTCACGTCCTTGAAGTAAAACTTGGCGCCCTTGGGCAGAATCAGGTGCCAGCCCGAAAGGCCGTCTTCGCTGCGGCAGATGCCGGC
>CAIYNH010000205.1 GCA_903927495.1 uncultured beta proteobacterium | reverse complement strand
GACAATCGCCAGCACACAGCCATTCACGCGGGTGTGTTTCAACAGCGCAACCTGGTCTTGTTGGTAATCCCGGTCCCCTTTATGGATGCCCGTGGAGGCGGAGAGTCGATAGCCGGATGACATGGTGTGGGGGATTAAAGCAGTTTTTACAGATTTGGAATGAGGCCGACGTATTATCGAGCCCGTAAACACCGCTATTGTGCAATTTATTTACGACTTAAGTCACAAATCTCCTTTGGAAGCAAATCTACATTCCCCGCAGCGTCGGCTCATTGAGCTGAGGATGGAGCACGCCGATCTGAATGCCGTTATCGACCGCACCGCCGGTGATATCCCTGTCGATGAATTGATGCTGCGGCGCCTCAAGAAGCGACGTTTGGCGCTACGTGACGAAATAGCACGTCTGGAGATCGAACTGGACCCCGATGAACCGGCGTGATGCATGAGCTTGCGCGAGCGTGTCACCCGCGCCTTTGATCCGGATGGTTTACTGAGAAAACTGGTGCCCAAGCTCACGCCAAGGAGCGGGCAATTGCAAATGGCGCAGGCGGTAGCACAGGCGATAGAAGAAGACGGAGTGCTGGTCGTGGAAGCAGGAACCGGCATTGGAAAGACCTATGCCTATCTTGTGCCCGCTCTGCTCAGTGGTCAGCGAACACTGCTTTCTACCGCAACCAAGGCACTTCAGGACCAGTTGTTTAACCGCGATATTCCAAGGTTATTGGCGGTTTTGGGTGTGGCTGGCCGCGTTGCCCTGCTCAAAGGCAGATCGAGTTACTTATGTTCTCACCGGCTGATCAGCGCCCGGCAGTTGGCAGATGGCCTGAGTGCGGTCAGACTCCTGG
Source organism: uncultured beta proteobacterium (assembly GCA_903927495.1). Classification (GTDB taxonomy): domain Bacteria; phylum Pseudomonadota; class Gammaproteobacteria; order Burkholderiales; family Burkholderiaceae_C; genus Rhodoferax. The sequence goes on along the minus strand of CAIYNH010000205.1, from coordinate 1,001 downwards.
AGTTATCGGACATAGAAAAGTGGTCGGCTGTGACTACCACGGGAGATCTGACGGAACTCTACAAGCTGGAGGATGATTCTCCTGTGGTTCCCCTGGTCACGTCTACCCGTGAAGATTGTCTCGGTGCAAACTGTCCTCGGGCTGCAGTTTGCTACGTGAATCACGCCCGAAGGACGGCTATGGCGGCGGATGTTGTTGTGATCAACCACCATCTTTTCTTCGCCGACATTCAGTTGCGTGAATCGGGCGTAGCTGAGCTATTGCCCAGCGTTACATCGGTGGTGTTCGATGAAGCCCATCAGCTTAACGATGTGGGGGTCCGGTTTTTGGCGAACCAATGGTCTACGGCGCAAATCACGCACCTGATTCGCGATCTCTCTTTGAACGGGTCGGCGATGGTACTTGGGACGGCGGACTGGCAGGCGGTGCTTGGCAAGGTGAATCGATGCGTCACGGATCTCCGTTCGGCATTTGCAACCGGGCCGCCAGGGCGCCGGCGCTGGACAGGAAATGCGCCGCTTGGAGTGGAGGTGTCGGTCTGGAGGCAACTGTTGTCGGACCTCGGTCGGGCATTTCAACAGCTTGACTCGGTGCTGGAGCAAACGCAGGAATCGTTTCCTGTGATGCGGCAATTGCAAATGCGCTTGGAGAATCTGGCAGAAAAAGTGGCGATGTTTGAAGAGGATGCTCCATCTGGGACGGTCCGCTGGATCGAGTCTGGCGACAGCGTTCGCCTGTTTCAAGCGCCGCTGAGTATCGAGTGCGCCATGCAAAAGTTGATGAACGGCTCGACCGGGAATAGGCAGTTAGTAAAGCGATCCTGGATTTTCACGTCGGCAACCCTAGGGCACGATTCGTCCCTGTCCTGGTTCATTGATTCCTGCGGTGTTCAGCAGGCCAACGTTCTACGGGTACAAAGTCCTTTTGACTATGAGCGGCAAGCGTTGCTGTATGTCCCATCGCATTTGCCTAAACCCAGCGACCAGGAACACAGCGAAAGT
>CAIYNH010000204.1 GCA_903927495.1 uncultured beta proteobacterium | reverse complement strand
GCGCTAAGCAAATGCGACAAAAATCGGAATCAGGCGTGGCACTTGTGGAAGCGGCATCTTGCCGCTTTCCCCAGCGTCTGCGGCTGGAAGCCACAGCTAGCAAAGTCCTTAACACACTCCGACCCGAATGAAGTTTATTTGCTTTGCATGTGATTTTTATGAGTGCTTAGACTTGGGCTGATTGCAAGCAAAAAGCCCGAGCCAGTAAAGACTCGGGCTTGAAAAAATCACCGGTGCAATTGGGCTACTTGCGCGCCGGCGGCAAATCAGTGCAACTGCCATGCGCCACCTCGGCTGCCATGCCAATGGATTCGCCCAAAGTCGGATGCGGGTGGATAGTTTTGCCGATGTCAATCGCATCGGCACCCATCTCGATGGCCAGCACGACTTCGCCAATCATGTCACCCGCGTGGGTTCCGACCATGCCACCGCCCAAAATCTTGCCGTGACCGTGGGCTTCCGGGGAGTCATCAAACAGCAGCTTGGTGACCCCTTCGTCGCGACCATTGGCAATGGCGCGACCCGAAGCCGTCCAGGGAAACAAGCCCTTTTTGACCTTGATCCCTTGCGCTTTGGCCTGGTCTTCGGTGAGACCGACCCAAGCCACTTCGGGGTCGGTGTAAGCAACGCTGGGAATGACTCTTGCATTGAAAGCGGCAGCTGCCAATTCCTTGTTGCCTTGCAGCTCACCTGCTATCACTTCCGCAGCAACGTGGGCTTCATGCACGGCCTTGTGCGCCAGCATGGGCTGGCCTACCACGTCGCCAATAGCGAAAATGTGAGGCACGTTGGTGCGCATCTGGATATCGACATTGATAAACCCCCGATCAGTCACGGCAACACCGGCCTTGTCGGCAGCGATTTTCTTGCCATTGGGTGTGCGGCCCACCGCTTGCAACACCAGATCATAGGTTTGCGGCGCAGGGCAAGTACCGCCTTCTTTTGCAGGAGCAAAAGTAACCTCGATGCCCGCTGGGGTTGCATTTGCTGCTACGGTTTTGGTATTGACCATGATGTTGTCAAAACGGTGACCGTTCATTTTTTGCCAGATTTTGACCAAGTCGCGGTCTGCACCTTGCATCAGGCCGTCGAGCATTTCGACCACATCCAGCCGCGCACCCAAGGTGCTGTAGACCGTGCCCATTTCCAGGCCAATGATGCCGCCACCCAGAATCAGCATGCGCTTGGGCACCTCTTTGAGGGCCAATGCACCGGTTGAATCCACAACACGCGGATCGTCAGGCATAAAGGGCAAACGTACCGCCTGGCTGCCTGCAGCAATAATGCAGTTCTTAAAAGCAATGACTTTTTTACCGCCGGTTTTGTCTTGCGCCATGCCACTGGTTTCCTCTACTTCGACATGGTTGGCACCGACAAACGCGCCGTAGCCGCGCACGATCGTGACCTTGCGCATTTTTGCCATGGCAGCCAGGCCACCGGTCAACTTGGTGATGACCTTTTCTTTGTGACCACGCAGCTTGTCGATATTCACAGCAGGTTTGCCAAACTCCACACCCAAATCAGCCAGATGCGAGACTTCATCCATCACGGCAGCGACATGCAACAGCGCTTTTGAGGGACTGCAGCCCACGTTCAGACAAACGCCTCCGAGTTGTGCATAGCGCTCAACCAGAACAACTTTTAACCCCAGATCGGCAGCGCGGAAAGCCGCACTGTAGCCACCCGGGCCGGCACCCAGCACCAGCAGGTCGCATTCCAGGTCTGCAGTGCCAGCAAAACTGGCAGCGCTCGGCACTGCTGCAGCCGTAGCTGATGCTACAGATTGCGTAGCAGCCTGTGCTTGTTGCACGGGGGCTGAAGCCTGTTTTTGTTCTGATGCCGGGGCGGCCGCATCGGCT
>CAIYNH010000203.1 GCA_903927495.1 uncultured beta proteobacterium | reverse complement strand
TTCCGAATGCTAAGTATGGCGACCCAAGACAATAGCTCCGGATTACTGTCTAAAGTCGCCAAGTTCGTCCGCAATCCAACGACCGATTGGGCCGATTTGGATAAAGTTGAATCCGAACTCGAGCCCGACTCAGATTCGGTTTCACCTCCAGGCTATAACAAACTCGCGCTCAAAAACATGATTGAGCGTAAGCGACATGATGATGGCATTCGCAAGCGTGAATTTGATCAGCTTCGAAAATTGCGCCGCAACACGCCAGTGATGTCCTCAGAAATGACTGGTGCGGCGTCTTTATTCCGGGGCACAACCAGTTATTCTGACCTCGATGAGCGCGCAATGACGCTCAAGAAAATTGACGAGATCGAAGCCCAAATGTCCAAACAGTGGTGGAAAGGACGAAATAACCCCGCTTTAGGAACCACAAATTCACCCGTCTTGCCTGTGACAATCAAACAACCTGAAATGAGAGAATCTGGTGAGTCTTTGTTTGACAAGAGGAGCGCATTTCCATCAACCCAGGCGGTATTTGGCCGCTCCGGAATCGACGATGCACCAACCTTGATGGGACTAGCAGGCAACGCAGACAGTTTGCTAACCGATCCCACAACCTGGTATCCGGCAAAAACAGAAGTTGTCAAACGACAGGAGGTTGATTCGGGGGGCTTTGCGGCATCAAAACTATTCGCAGTTGAGATGAGCGACAGCTTGTCAGACCCGGAACTGGAGGAAGCCGCTATTCGCTTCGCAAATGGCGATGATGCAGGTGCTGAGTCAGTATTACTTACCGCCCTGCAGACGCATGGTGGATCTGTCGGCTCGGCTGATGTATGGGCGGTAGCCTTGTTTGATCTTTACCGCGGCACAGGACAGCATGCCAGCTTCGAGAGCCTGGCGTTGGACTATGCCAAGCGTTTCGGCAGAACTGCACCAGCTTGGTTTTCCACCCCCGAACAGCTCGGTTTGAAGTCAATACTGGCGCAGTCTGCGGCCAAGCCCTCACCCAACGCTAGTGGCCCATTGCTTTGGCATTGCCCGGCAGCGCTAACTACCAGTGCCATTGCAGAGTTACAGACCATCACGATGACAGAGTCCACAGTTTGGTCTTTGAATTGGGTTGATCTGCAAACGATCACACCATCTGCTGCACAGACTTTGGCCAAACTGTTTGCAAACTGGTGTGAAACTCCGGTGGCTTTTCACTTTGAGAGTGTCGAAGTACTTGAAAGAGTATTACGCGAAGCCACGCAAGTCGGCAACAAGAAAATGGCACTGTTTTGGTGGCAATTAAGACTCGATATGTGTCGCATTTTGCGTTTACAGGATGATTTTGAACTGGTTGCGCTCGATTATTGTGTTACCTATGAAGTCTCACCGCCACCCTGGCGTGATGCACGCTGCAAGCGACTCTACCAACTTCCAAACGCGCATCCGCCCGAGTCTGATGTCAGTTCTGGGGTGTCAGGTGCGCCTAACCTTGAATGGGGCAACACATCGAGTTTTCCACCTTCTGTGCTGCAAGAGCGAGACACACAGTCTGCCGACGAGATCGAACTCACCGGTGAATTGCAGGGTGACGCGGCCAATGTTTTGATTTCACTTGAGGCGGCGTCCAGGAGCACCAAGCAAGTTGTGATTTCCTGCGAACGCTTGATTCGGGTTGATTTTTCTGCCGCTGGCAGTATTTTGAATTGGGTCGCCAACGGCGAATCACTCGGTTGCCAAATCGAATTTCAGAATGTTCCGTGCTTGGTTGCAGCATTTTTCAACCTGATTGGCATCAACGAACATGCCCAAGTCATCACCAGAACAAATTAGAGAGAAGCTCAGACCCTATGGAACAATTTCACGGAACCACCATCATCAGCGTACGCCGCAAAACCCCGCAGGGGATGCAAGTGGCCATTGGGGGTGATGGCCAAGTTACCTTAGGGACCATTGTGGTCAAAGGTACTGCTCGAAAAGTGCGCAAGCTCTACCATGGCAAGGTGCTGGCAGGCTTTGCTGGTGCCACCGCAGATGCATTCACGCTGTTTGAACGATTCGAGGCAAAACTTGAAAAACACCAGGGGCATCTGGTGCGAGCAGCGATTGAACTCACCAAGGACTGGCGCACTGACCGCGTACTGCGCCGCCTTGAAGCCATGCTGGCTGTGGCAGATCTGGCAGCATCCCTGATCATTACCGGAAATGGTGATGTATTGGAGCCCGAGAACGGCATTGTGGCAATAGGCTCCGGCGGTGCTTATGCCCAAGCTGCGGCGATTGCGTTGCTTAATCACACCGAACTGTCGGCCACCGACATGGTCAAGAAATCGCTGGAAATCGCCGGCGAGATTTGCATCTACACCAATATGAATCACACCATCGAGAGTCTCTAAATTTTACCGGTGGAGAGCATTGTCGTAGGCAGTGAACCGACTCCATCCACAAGTCACCTGAAACCTTGCGGGACAGACCCCACAGTTACGCGAATCGAAACCGCCCTGTCCTCAACTGAATAAATATATGTCACCTTTAACCCCCCAGGAAATCGTCACTGAACTCGACAAACATATTGTTGGTCAGCAGCAAGCCAAACGCGCCGTCGCCATCGCCCTGCGCAACCGCTGGCGTCGCCAACAGGTTGAGATAGGTTTGCGCGCCGAAATCACCCCCAAAAACATTCTGATGATTGGCCCAACGGGCGTTGGCAAGACCGAAATCGCACGCCGCCTCGCACGTCTGGCCGATGCCCCGTTCATCAAAGTTGAGGCCACAAAATTCACCGAGGTTGGCTATGTGGGCAAAGACGTGGATGCCATCATCCGGGACTTAGCGG
>CAIYNH010000202.1 GCA_903927495.1 uncultured beta proteobacterium | reverse complement strand
GTTGTAACCCGTGCGGGCACGCTAACCCTGCTGTTTGCCAACCCCGCAGATGAAGCTTTGCAGCGTTGGGCTGATGCCAAAGGGATTGCCATCAATGCGCGTGAACTCGTACTTGAATCAGATCTTCTCGCACTCCTGACGCGCCTTGAGGGCTCCACTTCAGCCTTGCCTGGTGTGTTGGACCACGGCTTTGCGGAAAGTGAACGCAAGTCGGGTGTCGAAGAAATCTCATTGGCCCGCATCGACGAGACCGCTAGCCCGGTGGTGCGATTGATCAACTCCACACTGTTTGATGCCATGGGTGCGGGTGCCTCTGACATTCACCTTGAAGCCGCCGCCAGCGGCCTGGTGGTCAAGTACCGAATTGACGGGGTGATCGTGGAGGCGGGCAGGGTGCCTGGTGCGGAACTCAACGATCAGGCTATTTCACGCGTCAAAGTGATGGCAGAGCTTGACATTACGGAGCGACGTACTCCGCAAGATGGGCGCTTTCGCGTGCGCATTCGTGATCGTGATATAGATTTTCGAGTGTCCATCATGCCCAGCGTATATGGCGAAGATGCGGTGATTCGTATTTTGGACAAGGAACACTTAAGCGACCAACTGGCTGGTTTAACCTTGGATCACCTTGGTTTTGATGCTGCACCCATGGCCATTATTCGCAGTCTGGCTGCTAAGCCACACGGCATGTTGCTCATCACTGGCCCTACCGGCAGTGGTAAAACCACGACCTTGTATGCTGCTATCTCGGAAATCAATGACGGAGCCAGCAAAATAATTACCATTGAAGATCCGGTGGAATACCAAGTCCCCGGCGTACTGCAAATCCCGGTGAACGAGCGCAAGGGACTGAGTTTTGCAAAGGGCTTACGTTCAATCTTGCGCCACGACCCCGATAAAATCATGGTCGGCGAAATTCGTGACCCGGAAACTGCTCAGATTGCCGTGCAAGCCGCTCTAACAGGGCATTTGGTATTTTCTACAGTGCACGCAAACAACGTGTTTGACGTGCTGGGACGCTTTGAACATATGCAAGTAGACCCCTACACCTTTGTCTCAGCTTTGAACGGTATTGTGGCTCAGCGTCTGGTGCGTGTTTTTTGCACGCACTGCGGTGGCAAAGCTTGTACGGATTGCCGAGGAACCGGATTTAAAGGTCGACGCGCAATTGGCGAATGCCTGGTGCTTGATGATGAGTTGCGCGAAATGATTGCTGCTCGGGAACCGGTGCGTGCCATTAAGGATGCAGCCCGCCAACGCGGAACAAGACTGCTGCGTGAATCTGCCGAAGACATGGTTCGCCAGGGCCTGACGAGCCAGACCGAGATTGACCGGATTACTTTTGCAGGGTAGAGGTGGGCACTTTGTATAGCCAGGCAATATACCCGTTCAGTGGCTCGGTCCGACCCGTTGCAACGGTGGTCTAAGCTCCAACGCCCAATTTTTATTAAAAAGGTCTATCAAAGCCATGTTGATATCGCACTTTAATCGCATCGGTGTGCTACTGCTTTTCTGTGGCACCTCGCTGGGTGCGCTGTCTGCTGACGAAAAGGCTGCTGCGCTGGCGCAGGTCAATCAAACGCGCCAGCTGGTGGGCTTGCCACCGGTCACATTAAATACCAATTTGGACAAAGCAGCACAGGCGCATGCCGACTACCTGCAAACCAACAGCAGCGGCGTTTCGCATGACGAGACTCCTGGGCTTGCCGGCTTTACCGGCGTTGATCTTGGTGCCCGTAGCACTGCGGCTGGCTATACCTACAGCAGTATCAATGAAGTGATCAGTGGCGGTGTCAGTACGGGTCAACCAGCGGTGCAAGGCCTGGTGCAAGCCATATACCACCGATTTGGCATCTTGGCACCCGAAGTGGCTGAAGTGGGCATCGGTCTAGGACAAGCCATAGGTAAAAGTCCTAACTTTGTGATTGAGTTAGGTGCCACCGCTAGCAACGCGGTCACACTGGCATCTGGCTGGCTGGGTATGTATCCCGTGGCCGAGCAAACCGAGGTTGTGCGCGATTTTCTCTCTGATACCGAAATTCCTGACCCTATTCTCAGCCAGAACAGGGTGGGCTACCCGGTAAGCATTCATGCGAGGGCCCGTGACACACTGTTGGTGAGCAGCTTTAGCTTAAAGCCGGTCGGCGGTGCGCCGATGTCGGTGCAGTTGCTGAACTCTCCAGCAGATCACCATGTGCCCGCTAATGCTGCAGCCATCGTTCCGATGACGATCTTGGACTATGGAACCCAGTATCAGGCTGACTTTAGTGGCACGCTCAATGGTCAGCCGGTAGCCCGGAGCTGGACATTTACCACGGCGGCCTATTCCAGAATTACATTGGATTTGCCTTACCAACGGCTTGGCACCAGACAAGTGGCGCGCGTGCAAGTCAGTGGCGGCAACGGAGGCAGTCAACTGACCAGCCAGAGTTACTCAACTTCAGCTGGGGTGGAGCCGGCACTACAGGTTATTGAGACTTCAGCCGGCCTGTTTGAGGTGAGTATGGCGGTTGCCGGAAATGTGACGTTGACATTTAGTGACCTGGACGGTCAGACGGCTGATGCCAAAATCAGTTTTGCTGACCCCATCAGCCAAACTTCATCGCTGCTGCTGGGTTGGAACTTGATTGGTAATCCCCTGCAAACCTCCCTCGTCATGTTGGATCACTTTGGCCGCGTCGATACACCGGTGACGGGGGTCACTGACAACGTGGTGTCGGTCTGGAAATGGTTGCCGGTCAACTCGCAATGGGCTTTTTATGCCCCATCCATGACGGCGGCGGCATTGTCCAGCTACGCTGCGGGCAAAAGCTATGCAGTGTTAGAACGTATTGAGCCCGGCGAGGGGTATTGGGTAAACGCCAAGGGGGCCTTCAGTTTTCAGCCAAAGGCTGGGGTGCCCAGCGCGACCGTGCCACAGGCGTTGGCTAGAGGCTGGAGTCTGTTGGGTGTCGGCGGCGAGGCTGTGACACCGGCCGCGTTTGACAAAGCGCTTGGTGTGGGCGCGCTCAGTGGACATTCATTGTGCTATCCAGGCGAATGTTGGCAAGTCTCAGGCGGATTGGCTGCAGTGCCCAGCATCAACACGCTGTGGTCTTGGGACGCAAAGGCCAGCCGGTGGCGCTTTTATGCGCCCAGCCTGGCACTGCAAGCGGGAGTCGTGTTGAAAACCTACGCCGAAAGCAAAGGGTACGACCCTTATGATCTGGAAGAACTTGTATATTTGCACACAGGTGAAGGATTTTGGGTGAACAAGTGATGGCTGGCAATCGATAAAGTAAAGGAAGTGACCATGAGGTTAATCAAGGTGATGAAAGTTATAAGCTGTTTTATCAACCGCTGGCTAGGTGCTGGAGCCCTTGGGCTTGGGGTGTTGGCATTGCCACTGTCAATGTGGGCCAGCACGGTGCGAGTGGAAACCACCCTGGGAGTGATCGACATTGAGCTGTTCGATACAACTGCACCAGCCACTGTCGCCAATTTTTTGAGCTACGTGCAAAGCGGTGAATTCGACAGCACATTTTTTCATCGCAGTGTTCCTGGTTTTGTCATTCAGGGTGGTGGCTACGTGTGGAACACGAGCAACAACTCGGTAGCTGCGGTTAAGGCAAAAGCACCTGTGATCAACGAATTCAGTGCACAGCGCTCGAACTTGCGTGGCACAGTGGCAATGGCCAAGCTTGGGAGCAGTCCCGATAGCGCAACCAGCCAATGGTTCGTCAACCTTGCCGACAACTCTGCCAATCTCGATGCGCAAAATGGGGGGTTCACCGTCTTTGGCAAAGTGATTGGCAACGGCATGACCGTAGTAGACGCGATAGCTGCCATACCCACCAAAAATTTGAATGGGGTCAACGGTGGCCCATTTGACAGTACGCCTTTTATACTGCCTTCGGTGGGCAGCATTACCGCTGCCAACCTGGCTATGGTGACTCGTGTATCGGTCAGTGGGCTGAGTCAAGCACCTGGCTGGAATTTGCTAGGCAATGGAACTGATGCACCGTTGGATGTGGCCGCAACGTTTTCTGATGCGCAGCGCTTTCTCAGCATCTGGAAATGGGTAGCCAACCCCGGAGTCTGGGCGTTTTACTCACCGCTTTTTACGGGGCAGAATTCAATTACTTTGGCTGACTACACGGCCTCCAAAGGGTATCTGGTGCTCAGTGCTATTGAACCTGGCGAGGGCTATTGGATTAATTTGTCTCAAACCAGCACTGTTCCATTTTCCAATGGCAGCGCGGTGACTTCCGCTGCTTTAAATGCCAAGCTGTTGAAGGGTTGGAATCTGGCAGCAGTGGGTACTAAAGCCTTGGTTAAGCAGTTTTGCGAAGCGCAGTCCACTGGGGTGAATACCCTGTGGACCTGGAACAACCCGCAAAGCAAATGGTATTTTTACTCCCCCAGCCTTGACCTCACAGGCGGCACGGCGCTGTTTGACTACACCGCCAGCAAGGG
>CAIYNH010000201.1 GCA_903927495.1 uncultured beta proteobacterium | reverse complement strand
TTGTCTCGTTCATTCTGATATTCCATTTAATGGAGGTATTCCCGCCAGCTGTGGTTCTAACGGCATAACAATTTGCAAGCTCGTATCGCCCGGAGTTTCCGAGGTCGGATTTGGGTCAAGCACAGCGATCTCGCTCAAGTCAGCCATTGCACCAAAGACTTCTCCCTGATTTACCACACTGTCCAGTAGCGGTAGTTGATCAAGTGACTGTAATCCCAGGTCATCCAAAAACTGTCGTGTCGTAGCGTAGAGTGAAGGACGCCCTGCGGCCTCCCTGTGACCAATCGCCTCAACCCATCCTCGATCTTCCAACTGCTTGATCAACAACGAGTTGATCGTAACTCCCCTGATATCTTCCATATCACCGCGCGTCACCGGTTGCCGATAAGCAATAATTGCCAGCGTTTCAAGCGTTGCACGCGTGTAACGCGGCGGCTTCTCCGGGTGGAGACGATCAAGGTACTCACGCATCTCCGGTTTGCTTTGAAAACGCCACCCCGTAGCGACACTGATCAACTCAACACCCTTGGCAGACCAATCAGTTTTTAACTCTTCCAGCAAAAATTTAAGCGAATCAGTCCCAATCGAATCGCTGAACAGTGCCCGCATATCCCGCACGGCTAGAGGTTGCTGCGAGCAAATTAACGCGGTCTCAAGGACACGCTTTGCATCCACCATATTCATAGTCAGGCTTTATCGGAAACGCCACCAAAGGCGACAGGTCAACGTGATTCCAAATGAACGGCAGCAGATGTGAAGAAATCACCGTGCCTACACCCGGCTTCGTCCCGGGCATTCTTCGGGCCCTAAGCCCGTCCGACTTGATTGTAGCGCAGGCCCCAAAATTTCAGCAACATATCAAAATCTGCCGGTGGTGGTGCCTGGATGACCAGCTCCTTGTGCGTAACGGGATGCACAAATGCCAAACGCACCGCGTGCAGGGCTTGTCGCGCCATGACTGCGAGGCAAGTGCCACCGTACGTGGCATCTGCAACCAGTGGGTGCCCCAACGAGGCCATGTGCACGCGGATCTGGTGGGTTCGCCCTGTATGCAAAATACACCGAACTAAACATCCCTCATTGCCATTCGCCAACAAAATGAAATCCGTTTTTGCTGTCTTGCCTGAATGCTTTTCCAAATTGACGATCGCCATACGCAAGCGGTTCCGGGGGTCCCGGCCTATCGGAACATCAACCGTTCTTAGCGGAGGACCAACCCACGGACGGTGCGCAATAGCCAGATACTGGCGACTAACCTCACGCGCCGCAATCGCCTGAACCAGTTGATCCATAACGGCCCGAGATCGAGCGACCACCATCAAACCGCTGGTGTCCTTATCGAGTCGGTGTACTATCCCAGCTCTAGGGACCGATGCAATAGCCTTGTCATAAGCCAGCAAACCATTGAGCAAGGTACCGCTCCAGTTACCCGGCGCGGGGTGAACGACCAGCCCAGCAGGCTTGTTGATGACCAAAATATGCTCATCCTCAAAGGCCACCTCTAAGGCC
>CAIYNH010000200.1 GCA_903927495.1 uncultured beta proteobacterium | reverse complement strand
GTCTTGCGGGCGCGTCCAGAAAACGTTCATCGCGACGTTGTAAATGCGACCAAAGCGGCCTTGATCTACGGCTTGCTTGAGCAACTGCAGGGTGGCGTTGCGACGGTTTTGCATGACAACAAATAGGCGCACACCAGCTTGATCACAGGCCTTGGCCATGGCCATACCGTCAGCCAATCGCGTACCCATGGGCTTTTCAGTAAGAACATGCACACCGTGTTGAGCTGCCAAGATGGCTTGTTGTGGATGCAAGCCACTGGGGGTGCATAAGGAGACAAGGTCTAGCTGCTCGTTTTGCAGCATCCCAGCCATATCCGCATAGCCAGTGACTTTGTATCGGTCGGCATGCTGCTTGAGCTCTTCGGCATCCACATCACAGACAGCCGCGAGTTCGAGTGCGTCTGCATGTTGATCGATCGAACCAAAATGATTTTTGGAGATGCGGCCACAGCCGACCACAGCGATTCGAATTTTGCGGCCAGTGATGGTTGGGAATTGCTTCACTTTCACTTGTTCATCCAATCAGAAACGGAACACTGTAAAGCCTGCTGCTGCAGCCCCATGGCGGTTGTAGAGGGACTTGATATCTGCAAGAACAGGTTTGTCTGACCTGCACAGGCAACGCAAATGGGCAAGCTGCATATCGCGGTATTCGTGGTGCCCCACAGCCACAACCAACGAGTCCACCCTGTGGGCCGCGTCAATGATGCCGAGTTCAATCCCATACTCTTGTTTGACCTCCTCAGCCTCAGCCCATGGGTCAGCCACCACAACCGTCGCACCCCATTGCTGCAGCTCTTTGACCAGATCGGCCACCTTGCTGTTGCGGATGTCGGGGCAGTTTTCCTTGAAGGTGATGCCCATCACACCGATAGTGCTTTCGGCCACGTTGATGCCGTTTTGCAGCATGCGCTTGATGAGGTTACGCGCGGCGTAACGCGCCATGTTGTCGTTGATTCGGCGACCCGCCAGGATAACCTGAGGGTGGTAGCCCAGTTCCTCGGCCTTGTGCGTCAGGTAATACGGATCCACGCCAATGCAATGCCCACCCACCATGCCGGGGCGGAAGGGCAAGAAGTTCCACTTGCTGCCCGCGGCCTCCAGCACTTCAAGCGTGTCAATGCCGATTCGCTCAAAAATGACCGACAGCTCATTGACAAAGGCTATGTTCAGGTCACGCTGACTGTTCTCAATCACCTTGGCCGCTTCTGCCACCTTGATGCTGCTGGCCCTCCAAGTCCCGGCCTTCACAATGCTGTTGTAGAGCCCATCAACCTCATCAGCAACTTCTGGAGTACTGCCGCTGGTGATTTTTCTAATGGTAGTCAAGACATTGACCTTGTCGCCAGGGACGATGCGCTCTGGACTGTATCCACAATAAAAATCAGTATTGAACTTGAGACCGCTGACCTTCTCGATCACAGGTACGCACACCTCTTCGGTAGCGCCAGGATACACCGTAGATTCGTATATAACGATGTCGCCCTTTTTGAGAACCTGCCCCACAGTCTGACTGGCTTTGATGAGCGGCGTCATGTCGGGTCGATTGGCCATGTCTACGGGAGTGGGCACTGTGACGATAAAAATTTGGCAGGACTTGAGGTCCTCAAGCTGACTAGAGTAAGTGAGCTGAACTGCCTCTTTGAGTTGTTCGGGAGCGCACTCCAGCGTGTGGTCATGACCTGAATCCAGCTCAGCAATGCGCTTGGCATTGATATCAAAGCCCAGCACAGGGCGAAGCTTTCCAAACTCAACGGCAAGGGGCAGGCCCACATAGCCTAGACCAATAATGGCAATTTTTTTCATGTTCTAGCAATTTCCAATACAAAGTGCAACCACAAGCCCCACCAAAAAACTAACGCCCGCCAAACCCTAATATCGGCCCTGTGCCATACGAG
>CAIYNH010000199.1 GCA_903927495.1 uncultured beta proteobacterium | reverse complement strand
CCGTGCGACTCGTCGTTCCATGGAAATATGGTTTCAAGAGTGGCAAGAGCATTGTCAAGATCCGTTTCACCGATAAACAACCTGCCACTGCATGGAACAAGGCCGCTGCCAACGAATATGGTTTCTATTCCAACGTCAACCCCAATGTTGATCATCCGCGCTGGAGTCAGGCCTCGGAGCGCCGCATTGGTGAGGATGGACTGCTGTCCAGAAAGCGCAAGACCTTGATGTTCAATGGCTACGAAGCACAGGTTGGCCAGTTGTACACAGGCATGGATCTGAAGAAGCAGTTCTGAGTAGATGATGCGTGTGCAACTGAATCGATGGCTGATCAGCCGTTGGGCCAAACCCGTGGCCTTTTTGCTGGCATTGCTGCCGTTTGCCTGGTTGATGCTTGCAGCTGTCCTGGATTGGTTGGGGGCCAATCCGGCGGAAGCCTTGGAACGTTCGACGGGGGACTGGACGTTGCGCATGCTGTGCGTTGTGCTGGCGATCACGCCCATGCGCACTGAACTGGGCGTGACCTCGCTGGCACGATTTCGACGGATGGCAGGCTTGTTCGTCTATTTTTATGCTGTATTACATCTGTTTGCATACAGTTGGTTTGACATGGGTTTCGATCTGGTGGATGTGGCGAAAGACATTGCCAAGCGGCCCTTTGTCCTTGTGGGTTTCACTGCGGTTGTGCTGTTGACACCCTTGGCTCTGACCTCTTTCAACCGCGCGATGCGTTTCCTAGGCGGCAGGCGCTGGCAGATGTTGCACCGTCTGGTGTATCCCATCGCGGTGCTGGCATTGGTGCATTTCTTTTGGATGCGGGCGGGCAAGAATAACTTTGCCGAGGTCGCGGTTTACGCCGTGATTCTGGGAAGCCTGTTAGGCTGGCGATTGCAGCATTTTTTAGGAAGAAATGCTGCTCAGCCCCCGAAAAATAAGCGTGGATAGCTATAAAATATGTAGCAGTCTTTGGTCGGAACCTATCGTGCCGTTGGAAGCAGTGGCCTCAATACGGGTGAAAGTCTCGGGTGCAGCCAAATTGAAAGCAGCTCTTGATACTGAAGTAGCAGGTGCTTGGGGCACTGGCAAATAAAGGGAACCTGTCTGACCGCAGCCAGTCAGACTTGTCACACAGGTACCAAAGACAAGTGCTCTGACTAGAATTTGCTTTGATATCAACATGGTGAAATTGTAATGACAGACTCCGAATACCTGGACCGCGCCGATGCCTTGCTTAAGGCGGTTGAGAGAAACTGTGACCGTATCAATGACGAATCGGACGCCGATGTGGACAACCAGCGGGTGGGCGGCATGGTGACGCTGACTTTTGACAACCGAAGCCAGATCGTCATCAACCAGCAAAAGCCGTTGCATGAAATCTGGCTGGCAGCGCGCGCAGGTGGATTCCACTACCGTTGGCTCGATGGGCAGTGGCAGGACACCAAGGGCCAGGGCGAGTTTTTTGCTGTTTTATCTAGCAATGCGACGGTTCAGGCCGGGCGGGAGCTGGTCTTTCGGCCCTGATCAGTTGCGGAAAAGATCGAGTATCTTTTTCTTCTCTTCGGCTGGTGGCAGGGTCAGTGTGTTGGCTTCTGGCTTGTCATCGAGGCCGATACCTGAGACGCCGGAGTTCTTGGCATATTCGTCGTAGTACCACTCGCCACCCACATGCACAACGCCTTCGGGCGCGGAAGCCTCCATCACGGGAACATTTTTCAGCGCACTTTCCATGAAGGTAATCCAGACGGGCAGACTCAATCCGCCACCTGTTTCCTTGTCACCCAGTTTTCGGGGTGTGTCGTATCCTATCCAGGTCACGGCTGTCAACGTGGGGTGGTAACCGGCAAACCAGGCGTCCATAGAATCGTTGGTCGTGCCTGTTTTTCCATAAATGTCGGGACGTTTCAACGTGGCTTGTGCCCGTGCAGCGGTTCCCGAACGAGTGACTTCCTGAAGCAGACTGGTCATCATGAAGGCGTTACGGGCATCAATGGAACGTTCAGCATCTTCCAGTGAAGGCACTTTGGACTCGACCAATACCTTACCGCGCTGTTCGCTCACTTTGGTTACCAGCCATGGGTTCACGCGGTAGCCGCCGTTGGCAAATGTTGAGTAACCCACCACCATCTGCATGGGAGTGACTGAACCAGCTCCCAGGGCCATGGTCAGGTAGGGCGGGTGCTTCTCCGCCTCGAAACCAAAGCGCGTAATCCATTCCTGCGCGTACTGGGGTCCAATCGACCGCAGGATCTGGATGGAAATCATG
>CAIYNH010000198.1 GCA_903927495.1 uncultured beta proteobacterium | reverse complement strand
TGTCGCAATGGGATTGTCCAGTGGGTGTTTGGGTGTACTGTGCAACAGGCATGTCCGCAACGGTAACGGAAATTGTATTTTGTGTCCAGTAATTTTTAACACCAGCAACTTTTGCCTGTACGGGAAGACCGAATACTTACAACTCCAGCATAGCCGTGCTATCGTCTCGCCCGACCTCGGTTGCCGCCACCAGCACACTGCCTTGCGAGGTAAATTTGACGGCATTGCCAACCAGGTTGGCAAGCATCTGGCGGAGTCGGTGCGAATCGCTTTGGTAGCGTTGCTGCGCCGGGCCACGCCATTGGTGTTCAAGCCGGAGTTGCTTGCCTTGGGCACCGCCGTCAAATAAGGCGCAGGTTTCGCGCAAAACCGAATCAGGTTCAAACACAGTGCTTTCGAGCTGGAATTTGCCAGCTTCTATTTTTGACAAATCCAGAATGTCATTGAGCAGCGCCAGCAGAGTCTTTCCGCTGGAGAGAATGGTTCGGACATATTTGCTGCGATCGGTCTCTGAGAGATTGGGCATCAACAGCATTTGGGCCATGCCCAAAACGCCGTTCATGGGGGTTCTGATTTCATGGCTCATGGTCGCCAGGAAGCGGCTTTTGGCCACGTTGGCAGCCTCCGCAGCATTCTTGGCTTCTAGCAATTGGTGCTGATTGCGGCGTTGCTCTGAAATATCTTCAAAGACCCAGATGCTGCCGGAACTGGCATCTTCGGGATCGATCAGTTTCGCCGAAAGCCGCATCCAGATCAGCGAGCCGTTTTGGTGGCGCATCTCCCGATCGGTGCTGAAATCCCCAACTTTCGCTAAAGCGGCATAGCCGACACGACCCAGTTCCTCATAGGAATCCTGTGAAGGGTAGAAGGATCGGGTACTTTTGTTCTCAATCTCAGCCAGGGCGTAGCCAAACATTTCGCCCATGTGCTGGTTCGACCAGATCAGGGTGCGATCGCGGACAAAGGTAATGCCGACGCTGGAATTGTCGAGAATGGTGCCGAGGAACCGCATTTTTTCGGCCAGCAGGGCCGCAATTTTTTTGCGCTCGGTGATGTCAGTGCTGACACCAATCAGGTGCTGAATCTGACCCGCTGGATTCAGTGCCACGGTGATGGTCAGGTGGGCATCGTAAACCGAACCGTCCTTGCGCCGATTGATAAGTTCGCCATGCCAGACACCGTTTTTCAGCAGCTCGGTCCAGAGTTGCTGATAGAAAGAATTGTCCTGACAACCCGAGTTCAGCAGCTTTGGATTGCGTCCGATCACCTCGGAGTCGGCGTAGCCGGTGATGCGAGTGAAAGCAGCGTTCACTGACATGATGTTGGCATTGTGATCGGTGATGATGATGGCTTGGGCGCTGCTGTCAAACACGGTGGCACTGATTCGCTGTTCGCGCAGTGCTTGTGCACGCAGGGCCAGGTGCAGAACTTGCCTGCGGTAAAAGACAAAAGTCAAAAGGCAGATGGTCAGCAAGGTCGGCAGTACCACCCAGAGCATGGTTTTGGCCTCGGTGTTCCAAGGCTGCAGGGCCGTGTCGCGCTGGAAATGGGTGACCACCACCAGTGGATACAGGCGCGAGGCACGGTAGGCTGTGAGCACACTGCCTCGGGCTCCCAAATCCTGTTGAAACTGACCCGATTCGACTTGCGCCAGATTGAGGTCACGCATGACGTAATCTTTGACTGTCCCAGCACGGTAGCCAGGTTCGGAGTCCAACAGTAAAGTGCCATCAAAGCGAAGCACCTCTAGGCTTCCCTGTGTCGCATCAAATGACTGAAAGATGTGATTGACGAAGTAGTCGGAGTTGAGTGCAACCAATAAAAACACGGTTTGCTTGTCAATGCTGAGCGTTTGTATGACCGGAATAAAATTTTGCATCCCTGCTGCCACAGGAGCATTGACTGTGGACGGTACACCTCCAAAAAAATCTCGCCCACCCCAAGGGCGTCCGATTCGCAACACGTCCTGCTGGCCTTCGATCTGGGGCAAGTAGTCGCTCAGGTTAACGATGATGCCCACATTGGCGGAGTTGGAACTTACCAGAATGCGCCCATGCTCATCCAGTAGCGACATGGAACGTAAATGTGGGGCTTGGCGCAGTGTTGCAGAGAGTGCCCGTTGGGTCTCGTGTAACTCGGTTGCTTCAACTGCCGGAGACCTGACGTAGGCAGCAGCCAAGGCAGTCACTTGCAGGCTCTGCGTCAAATAGTCTTCAAAACTGCGGGATTTGGCGGCGGCAATCTCTAGGCCAGCAGCAATGGCGTTTTGTCGCAAGTGAGTCAATGTGAAGCCGGTCAGCGCCAGCATGGCAGAAACAAACAATACCAGAGCACCAATGACCGCTCGGCGCAAAGACAGCCCAGAGTTCATCAGGGTGCGACGATAGGTGCCAGTCCGTGTTGCTTTGCCGAAGTGAGCAGGCGGCCATCACGCTTGACATCTGCGACAAATCGCTCAAGACGAGCGTGCCAGGCATCATCGCCGGGTTTTATTGCGTAGGCGTAAGGTGTCATATGGTATGTGCCGGGTGGTGACACCAGGCGTGCCCAATCTGCGTTCACCAGAAAGCGCTGGCTATAGGGGAAATCGGTCATGAAGACATCGGCTCGACCCGACTGCACCTCTTGTTCTCTCGCAAAAGAAGTGTCGAGCACCAGCAATTCAGCAGCCTTGAGTTTGTCTTTCATGACCGGTTCATGCAGCGTGCCTTTGGCAACTGCTACCACCGATCCGGTTTTGT
>CAIYNH010000197.1 GCA_903927495.1 uncultured beta proteobacterium | reverse complement strand
GGATTCATCATCGGGAGAACTTAAAAAACTTGCCATGGAATCCGCAAAATAAAGGTCGGCGCGATGCAAAGAAAGATAGGGGTGATCCTTTTCTACATAAAAATACCGGCCAATTAAAGACTTAAGATCAGCGTCCTTTATTGAGTTTGGATCAATAATAGTCCCTGCGTTAGATAACTTGACCGTGAAAGTTGAAAATAAGACTAATGCAAAAATAAAAAATCTCAATGTTTGCTCCACAGCGCCAGCAGCACTAAATAACAACTAATATGCCAGTCTAAACCGATAGGATTTAAATGTCTTCTTAAACAAGTTTTATTGTTCATACATCACCATCACAATTGAACATTGCGGGTGAATTGCCAGATATTGTCGTTGTACAGGCAATAATGCCTCCACGCTTTAAAACGTACTGATCGACTCGAACCCCGTTTCTATTTGTGGTCCTCACTTGTTTTGACGCTTTTTCAAGTCTGGTACGTCGCTCTGCAGCTTCATTCCGAATTGCATTGTCGGCATCTTCAAGTGCTTTTTCACCTTCCAGTCTTGATTGAACCAACTTCGTTTCAGCAGCGTGATATTCAGCATACCGAGCTGCCCTTTCCTCCACTGCCTTTACGCGCTCCGCAGGGCTATCCATAAAAGTGAAAACACAAATCGCACCCACCACAAATATGATTCCAGCTAACACCCACTCGGATTTTGGATAGCCTAGAATTTTTTCACCATTGCTCACAAAAACTCCCCTTTGATAATCTAATTTAAAAACTGCCACCACAAACTCAAAATTGAGCATCAAGACCGCTATACACCAGTCGCCATCTATGCCACGCTATCGAATCCATCACTTGCCTGATCGTCGCCCCTCTTTTTGCTCTGTCTTTGGCTTGCGTCTGGGAACAAATTTCACCTCTTCAATGCTGGGTATCAGCGCCAGCACGTCTTGAGGCAAAACGAAAGCATCTACGGTGGGTTTTCGCTTTGTGGCGTCTTTCACATTCCAATAGACCCGGCCAGTTATCAGTTCGCCCTCATGCCCAACAACGGGCGCAATCAGATAAGGCGTTACCCCGGCATCAAGCAAGGTCGTGATGAACCCGTGCCGAAAACTGTGAAACACGGTTTCTTGTTTTGTCGTGACTCCAACACGGGCGCGGAAACGCTGAAACCAGTTTGAGGGGGCCTGGCCCGGGCCATCACGTCTTGCCCGGTTCAGTTCAGGGAACAGGTGAACCTGTTTTTTTTCACGCAAGGTATCGACGTATCTCAACAATCCAAGCCGGACTAGCTCGGGGTGAATTGGAACAAGTCGTTTAGCGTTTTTGGTCTTGACATGCTTTTTCCGGTTGCCGTCAGTAACCTCTTCGGTAGCCTCGATGTCGTTAATGTCAATGCAGTCAACAGCTTCAACGGTGATGAAATCCTTCAAGTCCAACTGGGAAAGTTCCCCCAAACGTGCGCCCGTGAAAATGGCCAGTGGGATCAACCAGTATGCATAACTGTTTACAAACTGACGATCTATGAAATTGGGGTGTTTCAGCAGAGCCTGCAGTTCATCAGGTGTGAACGGGCGGCGCTTAGTGGCGTTGTCGCCTGACTGACCAAAACCCTCGAATGGGTTTGAATCAATGCCCCACACACGCTTTTCGCGAAGCGCCCACTTGAACATCCCGCTGGGTCGTTCCATTTTCTTACTGGCGTTGTATTCCGACTGTGGCGGCGCCTTCAGCGCCAGCAATTCCGGGATTGTCTTGTCTCGGTACTCGCGTTTGCGTGACAGGTTTGCGGGTAGCTTACGCAGAATGTTGAAGTATTCGCCCGCCATGTCACGATCAATCGAACCTATGGGAACGTCGCCCATGACCGTGATGAAAATCCAATGTCCTTTTCGTAACCTTCGAGGGTTTTCGCGCCCGGTGGCTTTCTTGTGCCACCTTGCGCACGGTGGGTGAAATGCTTCAGATAGGCCGTAGCCAGTTCTGCAAAGTTTTTGGTGCGCTCTGGAGCCCATGGGAACTCTAGGCGCTCTATGACACCGCTCTGACCCGTGAGGGTGCCAAGTGTGTGAGCCTGCTTAACTACCCGTTTTGCATTGGTGCGTGAAACCATTCCTGCCATTTGAAAACGCTGGTCTTCAAGTTCTTCCTTCAGGATGGTGATGTTCACCCTAAGTTTGGCGTTTTCCAGCATCTGGCGCTGCCAGAGCTTGAAAAAGTCTTCGGGCGGGGTTTCGTTGGTGTCTGCCATGCGTTGTAGGCAACCTACCAAGCGTGGCAAGTCAGCAATCAAAGGTAAGGCGGTAATTATCGCGGTTCGGCGGTCTTGCGTATTGAGACTGAAGCGAAGCTCACTCGTTCCGGCGGTGCTGCGCAAGGCTTTTGGGATGCAGTGCCGGAAATAAAACGTGCCGTGGCGGTTTCGGTACACGTGCGCAGGAACTAGGCAAGGCATGGCTGACTCCATGCTCTGGCACACCACAACGGCACACCTGAGCGGAAAGCCGCCAAGTCATGAGGTAAAAACCTAAGTCAAATCAATGACTTAGGCGTTATATGGTGGTGGAGTGCGGACGCCGGTTCAAATCCAATCTCCAAAGCCTTAAGGCAAGTTTACGTTACTTGTCCCCGCTTTTATAAATTGTCCGTTTCACATCACAAAAACCTGCTCATTTCTGCAAGGATGCTTGAGTCATCATTCTGACCACGATGTTCGTGGGCTGTCGGTCCTTGGCTAAGCTCATTTCCCGCAATTTTTTCTTGGTAGCCTTGATTTTTCCCTTTTTGGGAAATATAATACGAGGCTGACTATGCACACACTGTTCCTTCATGCGAATTCTGGGTCTACCCATCATCGAGGCGTTCAAAAAAGATCACGCGGCCTCTCGAGGCCAGCTGGATGCATGGCAAACAGATGTCGAGCGCGAGACCTGGCTAACGCCACATGACATCAAGCGGAGGTACAGAAGTGCAGATTTCCTAGCCGACAACCGAGTCATCTTTGACATAAAGGGCAATTCATATCGGCTGGTTGTCAAGGTCAGATATCAGAACGGATTGGTGGTGGTTGAATGGGTTGGGACACACGCCGAGTACAGCAAAAAGAAGTTTTAGACAGATCTGAGTGATGTGTGCGAGTAATAAATGGAGATGGCAATGAATGTGAAGATCATTAAGAGCGAGGAAGGCTACGAAGCAGCCATGGCGCGCTTATCGGCGCTCATGTCCCTTGATCCAAAGCCCAACTCCAAGGAAGAAAACGAACTCGAACTACTGGCATTGGTCATCCAGGATTTTGAGCGTCAAACAGTTCCGCCTGTAAAGGTCGACCCTATCGAGTCGATCCTTTTCCGCATGGATCAAATGCAGCTCACCCGCAAAGATCTGGAAAAATACATCGGCTCCATTTCCAAAGTCTCAGAGGTGTTAACGCGCAAGCGCCCGCTGTCCTTACCGATGATCCGTCGCCTCAATCAAGGACTAGGCATTCCGGCAGATATCTTGATCGAGGATGTTGCCGCAGTAGAGGAAGATCCCGCAATCGATTACACCCGATTTCCCCTTAAAGAAATGATGGATCGAGGCTGCTTTGGTGACTTCAAGGGTAGCGCTCAAAAGCTAAAAGACTACGCTGAAGACCTCGTGACGAATTTCATGCGGAATTTGCTGCCAAAGCAGATGGGGCCTACATTTTTTCGCGCCCCGCTGCAACAGCGTGGCGATCGCCAGGCCGATGATATGGCCATTCGGGCTTGGCAGTTGTGTGTTCTACGCAGCGCAAGAGAAGTTAGTT
>CAIYNH010000196.1 GCA_903927495.1 uncultured beta proteobacterium | reverse complement strand
CTCTTGCGTCCTATTTAGCTTATCAACCCGGTACTTGGAGAGAACCCGCCTGGCAATCATTGGAGAAATCGGTGAGGCACCGGCCCGCATATCCAGAATCGCCTGCGAGATGTCTTCGGGGGTGGAATCCTTGTGGATATAACCCAGAGCGCCGGCCTCGATACTGGCCAACACATTGTCTTCATCACCAAACATCGACACCACCAACGACTCGCAGGCTGGGTTGACCCGCGTGGCATGTCGAATGAGATCCAGCCCGGTGCCATCGGGCAAACCGAGGTCCGTCAGCATCACATCCAGGGTACTGCCATTGGCATCCAGCCAGGCCAGGGCATCGGCCACCGTACCCAGGCTTGCCGCAAGCTCCAAATCAGGGCAGCGTGTGACGCTCGTCGCAAAAAAATCACGCATCTGAGGGTCGTCTTCAACAATCAATACTCGCCACATCGGGGTTTGCCTTCAGGTTTACAAATTGGATTCGAGCATAGCGGCAAGCGACCCCCTTGACCATCCCAAACACACCCCATGGATATGGTATTGCGCTTTTCAGTATCATGCAGAAAAAATCGGCCAGGGATCAAAGAACGTAGATTTTTACTACGTCAGTTTCGACATCTTTAGCTCTTTTCATTCACGAGGATTTCATGAAACTCACACTAAAAAAACTGACTCTATCCTTGGCTGGAACGGGTATTTTGACGATCTATGGGTGTGGCGGGGCTGGGACTGGTGCCAATACGCCTGTCACGACCACCCCCAGCACCATTTCGGGCGTGGCTGCAACCGGTGCTGCATTTACCGATGCCATCGTGACGGTGTATGACAGCAAAGGTGTTCTGGTTGGCACCAGCGCTGTCACCGGCGCTGACGGGGCCTACAACATCTCCTTGCTATCAAGTGCCGTAGCGCCGCTGGTGCTCACCGCCTCGCGCACAACAGCCAGTGGTGTCGTTGAATCCATGGTCGGCCTGATTGCGTCCTCTTCAACGGCAACGGCCACGGTCAACATCACCCCTGTGACCCACTTGATTGCGTCACGTTTGAGCAGTTCCGGAGATCCGGCCCACCTGGCGGCTGAAATGGCCGCCGGCACAGCCACCGTGAACACCACTACAGTTATCGCCACGGTACAGGATGTGCAGACCATTCTGGCACCCATTCTTGCAGCAACGGGCACCTCTGGCACCGATCCACTGAGCGGCACCTTCACCACCAACGGCGCTGGCTATGACCGGTTGCTGGACTCCATCAAAATCACCATCACGCCCGCCAGCGCCACATCCACCAATGTCGAAGTTGGCATCAAGCAGCTACTCACTGAAGGGACTGCGCCAACGGCGATTCAGTTCACCAATGGCGCTGCAAAAACCGCCTTGGCATCGGTGGCGGCCATTCCGACCATCACCGCTTCAACGCTGGTTCCATCGGGCACCTCGGTCCTGATCGCCGATCACCTGAAACAACTCAATGCATGTTACGCATTGCCATTGACATCCAGAATTGTTTTCGGCGGCTCAACTGCGGCAGATATCACAGCTTCAGAGTGCAAAAACGTGTTTCTGAGTAACAACCCAGCAACCTTCAAGAGCAATGGCAATGTTGTGGGTCTGGGAAAATCCTTCAACTCACTATTTTCCAATAGCGCAACCGGCGTTGTTTTCAACCAAGGCACCTATGAATTCACACGCGCCAACGGTGACATCGTCGTGGGTTACAAATCCAGAGACACAGCCGGCAACGAAACCTTCGACACTTTTGTTCTGCGTTTAGACACTGCAGATGGCAAACTCAAGCAAATTGGTAATCAGTACGCTTATGCCGGTGGGGTCACTGCTTACCATCAACTGCGCGATTTTGTGAATCAGCCTGCAGCCAGCTACTACAGCACAGGTTACAACCTGAATGTGCCGCTGATCGCTGGTGTTGCCTACGTAAAAGTCACAACGCCAAAGGCCAACAACTTGATTTTGATCCCGGGCTCCGATGGCATGGTCTTGCCAAAATTGAACAGTAGCCGGCAAACCGTGGACAGCACAGGAAACCCCGTCAGTTCCATCTCACAAATGGCTCCTAGTGGCACAACCTTCATTCGGGTTCGAAGCGAATACGCCGATTCAGCCGTGTCGACAACAGCAAATCACCCATCGGCACGCGAATCTGGCTTGTTTTTCAGCCCCACGGATGACAGCGATGCGAGCATTAGCACGTATGCCAATCAAAGTCTGTGGAGTTTCGCTTATTACGACAGCAGCAACACCTTGCTGGCAACACAGAACTACAAAACCCGCACGCGCGCCATGACGGTTGCCGAACTAAGAACCAAAAAGTGGGCCAATTTGGCGGCGGCAACAGTTTCAGACCTGCAAAGCAATTTTGTGCTGAATAGCGCAATACCGCCAGCCTACTACACCAAGTTGTCAGCCTCTGCCAATGTGAGCCCAACCTGGGAAGTAACAAATGGCGCGTTGCCACCTACACAGATCAAATTGTTCGGAAATACGCGCAAATGGAGCAACAACGCATTTGTCTTGTCGGGAACCAATGTATCGCCAAATTTCGATAAAACTAGCTTCAATGATGGTTATGGTGTCCCCTCGACACTGCGCACCGCCTCAATCCCATGCGTTAACGGCAATGGCGAACTGCATTGCCAAGCCAGCCCATCAGCCGGCTATCAAACCTATGCCTCCATGAGCGGCCTGCACCTGTGGGCCAGAGACAACGCGGGCAGTGAATTTGCCCGCTTCTACGCCACCTACAACTTGCCTTGATTCGCTCCCATTGAGGAAAGCCCCGCTTTCGGGGCTTTTTTTCGTCTATTTCCCGGTTGTTTGAGCTTCTATCGATCAGAAAAACAAGGCATTAAATCGGGCTTAATGCTTGCTGCACTTGTATACCACGCTATCCTATTTGAATCTGCATCGTGACCGGCCCATCATTGACCAGGCTCACCTGCATCTCCGCGCCAAATTGGCCGGTCTGCACCACCGGGTGGCTTAAGCGTGCCT
>CAIYNH010000195.1 GCA_903927495.1 uncultured beta proteobacterium | reverse complement strand
GTTTTCGCGACAGCCGCGAAATACACCAAGCCGTGCGCCACGCGGTGGAGAGTACGCTGGCAGCGCCACGGGCGGGTCAGCAGATGAACTCCTGGGGTCAAGTCACGGCACCTGATTCACATACACAAAATATGCCGCAAGCACCCTTCAGACATACACAGGGAGCTATGCATTTTGAAGCACAGGCCGGGCACCGAGTCAGTGACTTGGGGGCTCTTTGGCAATCCGATTCTGTCCGAAATCGTGAACCTGCAGAGGCCCACACTGCCAACCTTGGATCATTAGCCACTTCAGACCAAACCTCAGTGCAAGTTCGACCCGAGCCTTATGCGCAGAGCAACTCTAACTGGCCACTGGGCCGGGCACTGGGGCAACTCAAAGGCATCTACATCCTGGCAGAAAACGCCCTGGGGCTGGTGATTGTGGATATGCACGCTGCCCATGAGCGCATTCTTTATGAGCGGCTTAAAACCCAGATTGAGGAGACCTACGGCGAAAAACCGTCTAATTCTGCTCTCGACACAGCCCCCCAGCCCGGCCCTGCTCCAACAAAGGCAGGAACTCTGCGCCGTGCGCTGCCAAGCCAACCGCTGTTGATTCCCGCCACCTTTGCCGCCACACCACTGGAAGTAGCCACAGTCGAAGCCCACGCGCAAACCTTGCACATGCTGGGGCTGGAGATCACGGTTTTCTCAGTCAAAACCTTGGCCGTGCGGGCGCTGCCTACCACCCTGGCGCAAGGTGATGCCGTCGAGCTGGCTCGCAGTGTATTGGCCGAGCTTGAACGTCATGATGCCAGCACGGTGATCGAGCAGGCCCAGCATGAGCTGTTGTCCACCATGGCCTGCCACGGTGCGGTGCGGGCCAACCGGTCACTGACAGTGGAAGAAATGAACGCCCTTTTGCGCCAGATGGAAGCCACCGAGCGCAGTGACCAGTGCAACCACGGCCGCCCCACCTGGCGGCAAATCAGCCTGCGCGAACTGGATGCCCTGTTCCTGCGAGGACGCTAGAAACTCTCGCGTAATATTTTGCTAAACCTCTCTAGCGCTTATCCACCTAGCATAACCCGCTATATATTTTGATAACCCAATTAAAACGACTGCTGCACCAACCGGCACAACGCGAGCGCCTGGGGGTCGAGTTGCGTGGTCTGTGGCAACTCGCCTGGCCGATATTGGTGGGGCAACTGGCCTATATCGGTATGGCCGTGGTCGATGTAGCGATGGCTGGGCACGCTTCGGCCCAGGATCTGGCAGGGGTGTCACTGGGGGTGTCGATCTGGAACATGCTGATGCTAACCATTATGGGCGTGGTGATGGCAATCAATCCGATCGTGGCGCACCACGTTGGCGCTCGCGAATTTGCCCTGATCCCGAGCGTGGTGCGCCAGGCTCTGTGGCAGGCGCTGGGAATTGGGCTGATCGGCTGCATCCTGGCTAACCTTGCTGCCCTCTTGTTTGACCAGATGGCGCTGGAGCCAAGGGTGCGCGACTTAGCCAAAGACTTCACACTGATCACCAGCCTGGCATTGCCCTTGTTTGCCTGCTACCGCGTGCTGTATGGCTACAGCACCAGCCTTAACCAGACCAAGCCCCTGATGCTGATTGCGCTGCTGTCCTTGGCACTGAACATCGTGATTAACTGGCTGCTGGTGTTCGGCAACCTGGGTTTTCCAAAACTCGGCGGTGCTGGTTGCGCCTGGGCCACGCTACTGACCATTGGATTTAATCTGCTTGCCTTGATTTGGTGGATGCAGCGCTCAAGCGCCTACAGAAGTACCTGGCCGTTCAACCACTTTGAAGCACCGCACTGGTCCCACATTCAGGGTTTGCTGAAATTGGGATTACCCATTGG
>CAIYNH010000194.1 GCA_903927495.1 uncultured beta proteobacterium | reverse complement strand
CTAATTTCGATCGATGATCTGGGCGGAGACGATAGCCCAAATGACTACCTTGAACTGTGTGCCAGCAGCCATGCAGACCCGCTGAAGGCGCTGGAACGTGCGGCCCTGCGTCGGGCCCTTCTCGATGCCATTGATGCTTTGCCCAAACAGGAAAGACTTATGCTCAGTCTTTATTACGAGGAAGACCTGCGTATGAGAAAAATCGGCAAAGTATTGACCTTAAGCGAGTCCAGAGTGTCACAAATTCACACCCAGGCCATTGCGCTGTTGCGGGCGGCCTTCCTGGGCGGTGACGAATCGGCATCGCTGCTCAAGCCACGCCGCCAAGCACGCTGATCGGCTCGAACGGGATCCCGCTACTATTCTGCAAGAGACCCCACAGCGGAGTTCGTCTGGTCAACAATTTGCTATCTAATAGGTAGCATCTTATGCCCATGGCATAAGCCCTACAGCCTCATTTTTATATACTTAGGTGTGACTAATTTATGTCCTCGTTGGTATAATTTTTAAACTCGTGCACGCGTTTGAGTTTGAACCCATTTTCATCAAAGCGAATTTATTGAAGCACAGCCGCAATTTTGAAGATACCAGAATCCACTGGAGCGATGCACAAGCCCTGGAGCTGCCGTTCAGAGTCGGCACCGAGTCCCGGTGCCGGGTGAGCCGAAATGTCAACAGCAGACACTGGTCAGCAACCATGATTTAACGCACACTTACAGCAGAACACCGGAACATTGACACTCCTGCAAACGCTGTAAATATTTGCACGGGCTCATTTATTAACGTTTACTCTCATCACTCCATGCCTGATACCCTCGGTTCCCTGCTTGCCCTTGCTTTGCTGGTCATCCTTGTGCTGCAATTCGTCTTGCTACTGCGCAAACCCAAATCCGAAGCCCAGGCTGAACTGCTGCTACGGTTGGATGCTCTTGAAACTTCCGCACGGGCCACCTTGCAAGCCGTTGCCAAAAATGAAGGTGCTCTGGATGGCGTGGCCCACCAGATACGTGGTTTTACCCAGGCAACTGCTGGCAGTCTGGAGGCCGTGCGCCAAGCGATCGACGAAAAACTCACGCTAACTGTCGCCGAATCGCGCAACGGTCGCGCCGAGCTTACGGCGGCTTTTCAAGGCTTCGAAGGCAAACTGGAATTGCGATTGGGCGGCTTGGATGCCTCACTGACACAGCGCCTGGATGCCCTGCAACTCACCGTGTCAACCCGGCTGGACGAGACCAGCAAAACATTGCTTGCGCATCTGGCACAGGCGCAAACCGATGCCGCCACCGGGCGTAAGGAACTGCACGAGACTTTGAGTGGTTTCAGGTTGGAGCTGACCACCGCCGTCAGCGCACTGGCCGCTGAAAGTGCCAAGTTGCGCCAATCCACGGCAGAGAGTGCAGCGCTCTTTGAAACCCGCATTCAGGAGCGTTTTGAAACCTTGACCAGTGCCACGCGTCTGACCCTGGAAACTTTGAAAACCGACATCAACACCCAGTTGGGGATCATGTCAAGCGCTTTGAAAGACCAGCTCGAAGGCAATAGCTTTCAAATCAAACACCAGTTTTCAGCCTTGCAGGAATCGGTATCACAGCAGCTCACAGCCATGCTGCAGGGTTCACAGCAAAGTGCCGAGCAACTTCGAGTGGCGCTCAATGAGCGACTGGCGGCGATCCAACTGGACAACACGACCAAGCTCGAAGAAATGCGCCGCACCGTTGACGAAAAGCTGCACGCCACACTGGAGCAGCGTCTGGGCGAGTCCTTCAGACTGGTCAGCGAGCGACTCGAGCAGGTGCAAAGCGGGCTCGGTGAAATGAAGTCCTTGGCAGCCAGCGTGGGTGATTTGAAGCGCGTCATGACCAACGTGAAATCGCGCGGCACCTGGGGTGAAATGCAGCTAGGTGCCATCATCGAGAACGTGCTGACCATTGACCAATACGGCAAGAACGTCAAAACCGT
>CAIYNH010000193.1 GCA_903927495.1 uncultured beta proteobacterium | reverse complement strand
GGTTTGAATACGGCCGGATTTATCAGTGGCTACCGGGGCTCGCCCCTAGGTGGCTACGACCAGGCTCTGGTGTCGGCGGCTAGGCACTTGGCCACACACCACATTGTATTTCAGCCTGGTGTCAACGAAGAGCTAGCGGCCACAGCGGTGTGGGGCACGCAGCAGCTTGATTTGTATCCGCAAAGCAAAAAGTACGATGGTGTGTTTGGCATCTGGTATGGCAAAGGTCCTGGGGTTGACCGCAGTGCCGATGTCTTCAAGCACGCCAATATGGCGGGCACCGCCAGGCATGGTGGGGTGCTGGCGGTGGCCGGGGATGATCACTTGAGCAAGAGTTCGACCTCGGCGCACCAGAGTGATCATATTTTCAAGGCCTGTGGTTTTCCGGTATTTTTCCCTTCAGATGTGCAGGGCATTCTGGATCTGGGATTGCACGCTATAGCGTTGAGCCGCTTTTCGGGTGTTTGGGCGGGAATGAAGACGATTCAGGAAGTGGTGGAGTCCAGCAGTTCGGTGCTGGTGGGTCTGGACCGTATCAAAATTGTGGTGCCAGAAGATTTCAAGATGCCTGATGGCGGCTTGCACATCCGCTGGCCCGACCAGCCGCTGGAGCAGGAAGCTCGCCTGATGGAGTACAAGTGGTACGCGGCACTGGCCTATGTGCGCGCCAACAAACTCAATTACAACCTGATTGCTTCGCCGCAAGACCGATTTGGCATTATTGCCAGCGGCAAGGCGTTTAATGACGTGCGCCAGGCCATGGCTGATTTGGGGCTGGATGCTGCCACTTGCCAGCGCGTTGGCATCCGGTTGCACAAGGTCAACGTGGTCTGGCCTTTGGAATCCAGCATCGCCCGTAATTTTGCCCAAGGACTGCAAGAGATTCTGGTGGTCGAAGAAAAGCGTCAAGTGATTGAATACCAATTGAAGGAGCAACTTTACCAATGGCGCGATGATGTACGCCCCACTGTGGTTGGCAAGTTTGATGAGCAGGGCGATGGTAGCGGTGCCGGCGAGTGGCGTCATCCAAACCCGGGTAACAATTGGCTGCTGCGTGCCAATGCCGACCTGAATCCATCGATTGTTGCCCGTGCGATTGCCAAACGGCTCAAGAATCTGGGTGTGCCTGATGACGTACAGGAGCGAATGGTGAGTCGTTTGGCCGTGATTGATGCCAAGGAACGCGCAGCACTTGAGTTGAAGTCTGATGTCGGTGATCGGGTGGCCTGGTTTTGCAGTGGTTGCCCACACAATACCAGCACCCGTGTCCCTGAGGGTTCGCGCGCGCTGGCTGGAATTGGTTGCCACTTCATGACGGTCTGGATGAACCGCAGCACCAGCACCTTCAGTCAAATGGGGGGTGAAGGCGCGGCATGGGTCGGGCAGCAACCGTTTACCAGTGATACCCATGTGTTTGCCAATCTGGGTGATGGCACCTACTTTCACAGTGGTCTGCTGGCCATTCGCCAAGCTATAGCTGCAGGTGTCAACATCACCTACAAAGTGCTCTACAACGATGCCGTGGCCATGACGGGTGGTCAGCGCGTGGGTGAACGGCCTGAAGGACACAGCGTGCTGCAGATCATGAACAGCCTATTGTCCGAAGGCGCTGTCAAACTGGTGATCGTGACCGATGAGCCGAGCAAATATGCGGGCAAGGTGCTGGCTCCCGGGGTGGCTGTGCTGCACCGCGACGAACTCGACCGTGTGCAGCGCGAGTTTCGTCAGATCAAGGGCACCACAGTTATTATTTACGATCAAACCTGTGCCACGGAAAAGCGCCGTCGTCGCAAACGTGGCAGTATGGTCGAGCCCGCTGAGCGAGTGCTTATCAATGATCTGGTTTGTGAAGGTTGTGGCGACTGTGGCGAGCAGTCCAACTGTTTGAGTGTGGAACCGCTGGAGACCGAATTTGGCCGCAAGCGCAGCATCAACCAGAGCACTTGCAACAAAGACTTCAGTTGCACTCGAGGTTTTTGCCCAAGTTTTGTCACTGTCAAGGGCGGACAACTGAAAAAAATCAAAAATGAGCGACAGGGTAGTTTGCGCATTTTACCGGCCTTGCCAGAGCCTGACTTGCCCGATGCCGTGAGCGCCTGGGGCATCGTGGTTGGAGGAGTTGGCGGTACCGGGGTGATTACTATCGGTCAGTTGCTGGGTATGGCAGCGCACCTGGATGGTAAAAGCGTGGTGACGCAGGATGCAGGTGGGCTGGCGCAAAAGGGCGGGGCTACCTGGAGCTACATCCAGATTGCCAATACCCCAGAGGTGATATACACCAGTAAGGTCGATACCGCCAAGGCCGACCTGGTGATCGGTTGCGATGCAATTGTGGCCGCCAGCAAAACCACATTGGCTGTGATGCAGGTCGGGCGCACGTTTGTTGCACTGAACACCCATGCCACTCCTACAGCTGGCTTTGTGCACAACAGCAATTGGCAGTTTCCCAATAGCGGGTGCGAAGTTGCGATCAGTACTGCAGTTGGCGGCCCGCAAGGTTTGGGGCTGGTAGATGCCGAGTATGTGGCCTTGCAAGCGTTGGGCGATTCGATCTACACCAACCCGCTGCTGCTGGGCTTCGCGTGGCAAAAAGGGCGTGTGCCCCTGAGTCGTGAGGCGTTACTTCGCGCTATGGCGCTAAACGGTGTGCAGGTTGGCAACAACCAGGCCGCTTTTGAATGGGGCCGTCAATGTGCCCATGATCTGACCGCTGTTCTGGCGTTGTTCAAGTCGGTTCAAGTGATTGAATTTGTCAAGAAACCAAAATTGACAGAGATTGTTGCCAAGCGGGTGGCGTATTTGACAGATTACCAAAACACAGCCTATGCCAACAGTTACAAAACTTTTGTTGAGCAAGTGCAGCAAGTCGATGCCAAGTTGGGCAAGACTGCTTTGAGTGAGGCCGTCGCCCGGTACTTGTTCAAACTCATGGCCATCAAGGACGAATACGAAGTAGCGAGGCTTTACACCCAAGGTGGTTTTGAAAACAAAGTGGCGAGTCTGTTCGAGGGCGACTACCAGCTTCACTTTCATTTGGCACCTCCACTGCTGGCCAGGACCAATGAAAAGGGCGAACTGGTGAAACAAAAATTTGGCCCTTGGAGCATGCACGCGTTCAGGTTGTTGGCGCAGTGCAAGGGTGTTCGGAGCACGTTTTTTGATATTTTTGGCCACACTCTGGAGCGCCGACAGGAGCGTGCATTGATCTCGGAATACCGTGCGTCGATCTCCGAGTTGTTGCTCAAGCTGAGCGATGTAACCAATCCGTC
>CAIYNH010000192.1 GCA_903927495.1 uncultured beta proteobacterium | reverse complement strand
TTCATGACCATCATTGCTGTGCCTGCTGTTGCTTTAGGTGTCTGGCTCTGGATGGGCTATGGCATCGGCTGGGGTCCAGGCAATGGCTGGATGCACGCCAAGCTATTTGGCCTGGTTCTGGTGCTGGGTTATCACCACGCCTGCGGCATGATGCTGAAGAAATTTGTCAAAGCTGAGCAACGTCACAGTCATGTCTGGTACCGCTGGTTTAACGAAGCCCCAGTGATCTTGATGCTGATCATTGTGTGTCTGGTGGTGCTCAAGCCGTTTTGAGTTCATCATGCCGATGCACAAGACTTCGGCGTGGCCGCTGGCGTGGGTGTATTGCGGCCTGATTGTTTACGCCAGCCTCTTTCCATTTTCGAATTGGCGCGACCAGGGTGTTGCGCCATGGTTTTTTCTAATTGAGCCTTTGCCAAAATATTGGACGGCTTTTGATGTCGTTGCCAATGTGTTGGGCTATATGCCGCTAGGCTTTTTGCTGGTGTTGAGCGCATTGCGAACTGATCACACCCGCTATGCAGTACGCTTGGCCAGCATGGCCGCGTTGGTCTTGTCGTTGCTGATGGAGTCATTCCAGGTGTATCTGCCAAACCGTGTGCCCTCCAATCTGGACTTACTGCTTAATAGTGCCGGGGCAGCTTTGGGTGCTTCGAGTGCCTGGACTTTGGAAAAATTCGGGGCTTTGCAGCGCTGGAGTCGGTTTCGGGAACAGTGGTTTGTGGAAGATGCGCGCGGTGGATTGGTGTTATTGGCTTTGTGGCCTTTGGCTTTGCTGTTCCCCTGCTCTGTTCCGATGGGTTTGGGACAAGTGCTTAAGCGTCTTGAAGCCAGTTTGGCAGAGGTGTTGGTCGGTACTCCATTCTTGCAGTGGTTGCCGGCGCGAGACATCGAACGGCAACCACTGTTGCCAACAATTGAATGGCTTTGCGTGATGCTGGGACTGCTCATTCCTTGTCTGCTGGGCTATTGCATTATTCGTTTGAAAATCAAGCGAACCTGGTTTTCAGGCTGGGTTTTTTTGTTTGGCATCTCCGCGACGACTCTCAGTGCCGCTCTGAGTTTTGGCCCGGAGCACGCCTGGGTCTGGTTCGCGATGCCAGTCAAAATGGCGTTGATCAGCGCCCTAGTGGTTTCGATCGGCCTAGTGTGGGTGCCGCGCCGCGCCGCTGCCGTGTTGTTGCTGTTGGTTTTGGGCCTGCACTTGGGTTTGATCAATCAAACCTTCATAGGCCCCTATTTTGAACAGACTCTATTTATGTGGGAGCAGGGACAGTTCATTAGATTTCATGGTTTGGCACAGTGGTTGGGCTGGCTTTGGCCTTTTGCCAGCTTGGCATATGCATTGAGCTATTTATGGGGCGGTGAATCAGAAAACTAAAATCATAGCCCATGACCATTTCAATATCCTCAAATCAAGCTGTTTATCCCGATGCCGGGCAAACTCCACCAATCGGCTATTACCAAAGGCACATTTTCTTTTGTTTAAACGAACGCGAGAACGGTGAATCTT
>CAIYNH010000191.1 GCA_903927495.1 uncultured beta proteobacterium | reverse complement strand
GACTTTGGTATTGCCAAACTCGATCAGTACTGAACCTTCGGCGTGCAGAGTGTAGTGACGGGTCAGGTGAATCTGGCGCAGTGCGTTGGCGTTGCGGTCTTGGGAGCGGATAAATTCAGTCATTTTTTTTTCCGGCAGAGCGACGAATCGCATCGTTAATTTCGGTAATGTAGCGCTCAATTGCGGCTTCATCCAGGTTCTCCAGGTCTTCCGGATCATCCAGACCTTCCTCCAGCCAGTCCGATTGCACGGTTGACTTAAACGCGCCGTTGCTGATTGAGTCCGTTGAAACACTGCTACGGGTGGCTTCAAACTCGTCGGGGGTTTCCCACTCCAGGGCAATGCAAGTCACGTTGTCGCTATGATCGCCGGCCTTGAGCAAGGCTTTTTCGACCAAATCGGGCACGCCAATATGAACTGTTTGCTGGCTCAATCCCTGAATGATCTCGTCTTCTGTCAGGCTGGACCACAGACCGTCGGAGCACAGCATCGCCTTGTCACCTTGCATCAATGCCAACGGCCCGGTGATATTGAAAATCGGTTTGGTAGGCGAGCCAAGGCAAGTAAACAGTACATTGCGGTTCATGCGAGCTTGGGCTTTTGGTCCAGTGCCAGCGGCATTTCCCTGCTCCTGAAAAGAATGGTCGCGGGTGCGTGCCAGCATCTCGTTGTCACGCACCACATAAAACCGGGAGTCTCCGCAGTGGGTCCAGGTGACCCCGCCTGACTGCAAAACCGCCACCACGATGGTGGTGCGGGGCGTGTCGAGCAGTGCTTGTTCTGCAGCATAGTGAAGTATTTGACGGTGTGCAGCCATGACGGCATCCGTCAAAAACAGCGATACGTCCACCAACTTTGGCTGTGCCATTTTTTGGAATAAGTTTGCAACTGTCTGCAAGGCCAACTGGGCAGCAACCTCGCCCTCAGGGTGGCCGCCCATGCCATCAGCCAATATAAAAACTGCCGACTCGCGGGTGTAGCAGTAGCCCATACGATCCTCATTATTGCTACGCCCGCCCTTGCGACTGACCTGGAAAACCGAAAATCTCATGCTATTTTTTGCCTATATCGGTGACCATCAAGACCGTGCGCTTGGTGCCTGCCACCATCGTGTCAAACTGCAGACGCACTTTTTCGCCTACGCTGAGCTTGGTGTAGCGTCGCTCACCACCCCGG
This sequence comes from uncultured beta proteobacterium, assembly GCA_903927495.1. Taxonomy (GTDB): domain Bacteria; phylum Pseudomonadota; class Gammaproteobacteria; order Burkholderiales; family Burkholderiaceae_C; genus Rhodoferax. The sequence goes on along the minus strand of CAIYNH010000191.1, from coordinate 998 downwards.
TTTAATTCTTTCTGCAACGCAAAAACTGATTGCGGTCGAGCCAACGGATCCAGCGCCATGCACCACTGCACCACCTCGATCAGATCGTCCGAATAAACGCCTTGAAGTCGCTTCAGAGCTGCCACCATTTTGTCGGAGGTCAAGCGCTGGGGTGCCTCGTTGGGGGGGTAACCCTGCATACATGCGAACATGCAGGCTCCAATCGCATAAATATCGGTCCAGGGCCCCATCGAGGTGTCACGCCGGTACATTTCAGGGGCGGCAAAGCCAGGGGTGTACATGGGCCGGATAAAGTTGCCTTCTTTGCTCAATACTTCGCGCGCTGCACCAAAGTCAATCAACACGGATTTGTTGTCATCGGTAATGAAAATATTGGCGGGCTTGATATCCAGATGCAGCATTTTGTGCTGATGAACAATGCGCAAGCCGCGCAGTATTTCGTCAAATAACGAGCGAATGGTGGATTCTCGAAACACTTTGGCTTGCTTGAGGTCTCTGGCAATGATGATGAAATCCTGCAGACTGGCGCCTTCCAGGTAATTCATAACCATATAAACGGTCTCGTTTTCACGGAAGAAATTGAGCACACTCACCACCGAGGGGTGCGAAATTTGCGCCAACGCCCGGCCTTCTTCGAAAAAGCTCTTGAGGCCCAAACGGTACAGGGACAGTTTTTCGGACTGCACCTGGGGCAACAATTCACCGGGTGCGCGGGTGGCCAGGGACGAGGGCAGGTATTCCTTGACTGCCACCTGCTGTCCGTCCGAGTCCAGGGCCAGATACACCAAACCAAAGCCGCCGGCAGCAACCTTGCGAATGATGCGGTAGCCACCAATGGTGGTGTCCGGTGGGAGTGGTGCTGGCTTGACCTTTGACATAATTTAAGGATGAAAGCGCTTTTGATCCGTCTGAACCGGGTTATTCTTGGACCCGTACCAAATAACAAGTAACAAGTAACAAGTAACGAGAAAATGCAATGCCAGTTTACAGCATGACTG
>CAIYNH010000190.1 GCA_903927495.1 uncultured beta proteobacterium | reverse complement strand
GGGGTGTCGCTGGCCTTGGATGATTTTGGCGACGGCAGGTCGAGCCTGCGGTTGTGGTCGCAGCTCAAGCCAGAGTATGTCAAGATCGACAAATACTTCACCAAAAACATCAGCCAACACGCCGACAAGCTGAAAACGATTCAGGCTTTACAACAAATTGCTACCACCTTTGACTCGGCATTGGTGGCCGAGGGCATTGAGACTGAAGATGACCTGCGGGTTTTGCGTGACTTGGGAATTACCTATGGACAGGGTTATTTATTGGGTCGACCAGCGCCACTGCCGCGCGAACAGATTGAAGCGCAGGCAATTGAAGTGATGCGTGATCGCCGGGTTTCCGTATTCCCCGAATTGCGCCGAGCCTCAAGCACGGGGGCACTGAGCCGACTTGCGGTACTGGAAGCGCCGGGGGTGGACTTGACAACCACCAACGAAGAGTTAGCCAAACTGTTTTTAAGCGCCACCAAGCTGCATGCGGTGGCTGTAGTGGACGGCACACGGCCCATTGGCATCATCAACCGTTCACAATTCATGAACGAATTCAGCAAGCTGTATTACCGCGAGGTCTGGGGCCGAAAATCTTGCCTAGTGCATGCCAACCTTGCGCCACGCTTGATTGAGCGTAATCACAATGTAGATGACCTGGTGGGCATCCTGACATCGGAAGATCAGCGCTACCTGACAGACGGTTTTATCGTCACAGATAACGGGCGCTACATTGGCTTAGGAACCGGCGAGCAGTTGGTTCGCTCCGTCACTGAAACCCGCATCGAGGCGGCGCGTCACGCGAATCCCTTGACATTCTTGCCAGGCAATATTCCCATTAGTCAACACATTGAGCGCTTGCTGAACAGTGGAACTGAATTTGTGGCTTGTTATGCCGACCTGAATAATTTCAAACCCTTCAATGACCAGTATGGCTACTGGCGCGGTGATGAAATGATACGTCTGGTGGCACGTGTTGCGTTGGCACACTGCGACCCACAACGCGATTTTGTCGGTCATGTGGGAGGCGATGACTTCATACTTTTGTATCAAAGTGACGACTGGCAAGACCAATGCCAGAAAATCATTGCTGAATTCGCCCAGCTTGCTATCGGGTTATTTGACGAGTCAGCACGCCAAGCTGGTGGCATTCAAACCGACGATCGGTATGGGGTTCCTAGATTTTTTCCACTCACCACCTTGTCCATTGGTGCGGTCAATATTCAACGCGATGAATTTGCCACTGCCGAACAAGTTGCCTCTGTGGCAGCCCGCGCCAAACACGATGCCAAGTTGGCAGGAGAGGGATTGTTCGTTCGGAAATCCTCAGACTTCAGTCCTGTGTAAGAGACAAAGTCCAAGGGGTTTTTTGCCAAGCTAAAACCTCTTCATGGAGCAAATGGGCAGATTGAGGATAGGTTTGTGCCCAATTCAAGCGGTAGGCAACGTGGAAGTTTCTTGAGTCGCTTGCCTCACGCTGCAGGGTAAGGTCATCCAAATCGGGGTCTCTGCGGGCGTGGCACAAGATAACGGCCAAGCGCAGGGCCAACAACTGCTGAACAAACAGCTCATCTTCAAAGTCAGCCTCAAGTTTTCTGAGCTTGCCCCGGTGACCCAGGACCAACTGACTGAGTCTGTGCAGCTCAGTCAACGAAAACCCCATGGCATCGGTGTTATCCAAAATATAGGCCCCGTGCTTGTGGTAGTCGCTGTGCGAGATGTGGCTGCC
>CAIYNH010000189.1 GCA_903927495.1 uncultured beta proteobacterium | reverse complement strand
TAGAGCAGCATTTGCATCTCGTTTTGCAAGCGCAGCAACGCAGTGGCTTTAACACCGGTTGGTAGCCAGGGTTTGACGTGGCGACCGATCACCCGGTCCAGCGAGGCACTCGGTAAATCCCCGAATATTTCACCATGCGCCAGCCAGCGCCCGGGCTGATCTTCGTACAGGGTGATGCCATCTTCTTCAAAATAGGGCTGCATGGCAAGCATCAGCTCACTGGACTCCTGCGCTGTAAAGTCTGGCAGCGGCAACTGGCTCATCAGCACATGGTGGGTGCCTACGCGCCAATGGCACAGGGAGATAAATGCCCAGGCAGACTCACTGCTGCGCTTGGCCTGCCAGGCGGCCCAGGGGACCAGTCCATCGGCCAGCGGTAATCCTTCGGCACGCGCCAGTGCCCGCTCGTGCGGTGGGGTCAAACTGCGCTCGTCGCCCATATCCAGGGGTAGCGCTTGCAGGCGGGTCAGGAGTTTTTGCAGGTTGGGAAGTTTCAACCCAGCCAGTGCGCTCTGGCAGCCTTCGGATTGACTGGCAGCAAATGGAATCAACAGGTGCATCGAATTGTTGGCTGCTATGCACCCGCCGGCAAGGGTGCCTGCGGGGAAATGACATCTGCGAACAGATCGGTATGAAGTTGCTTCATGGGTCGTCTAGAGCTTCCAGTTGAATTTAATAAAAAGGCTTGAAGTGACCGTCAGAATTGCGATTGTAGCTACAAAATAAATAGCAATTAGAGGGTTTGCACTTCGGCAAATAATTGTTCTGCGCTTAGGCTCAGCTCGACGGTTTCGCCCCGGGTAAACGGGTGCAGCACCCACAGTCCGTCAGCGCCTTTGCGATAACAGTCGGTGCAGCGGGTGTCCAGGTCAATCAGCACATATTCCTGCAGACTGGCCAAGCTGCGGTAATGGCTGAATTTCACGCCCCGGTCATAAGCAGCGGTGCTGGGTGAGAGGACCTCCACAATCAGCCGGTCTTCGGCACTGGCCATGGCAAATACCTCACCATCGAGGTACTCGTGCCGATCCGCCTGTTCCTGTTCCCAGGCCAGGTAATTCTCGGCAGTAAAACCGGCTTGACGTGCAGGCAATCCCATGGCAATGTTTTCTTGATTTAAAGCGATGCCCAATTATGCGGGAGTGGTACGGCTAAATATCGGCAACCCTGCATTTGTGTGGCCTATTCCATTTCAAAAATCATTTGCGTCAGGCACAGAGCCGCAAGATTACTGTAGCAAGACAAGGTGAGCTAACAACGACAGGGATAATTTGAAAATGGAATTGTGGGGGCGGCAATGCCACAATCCACCCATGCAAATCCCATATGAACTGATTCTTGGTTGGCGCTACACCCGCGCTGGCCGTGCCACCCGGCGCAATGGGTTTATTTCGTTTATTTCGGGCGTGTCGATGTTGGGCATCGCGTTGGGCGTGGCCGCGCTGATCATTGTGCTGAGTGTCATGAACGGTTTCCAGAAAGAGGTACGCGACCGCATGTTGGGGGTGGTCTCGCACATTGAGATTTTTGCTCCAAACGGTGCTGCCCTGCCCGATGTGGCGCGCACTCTGGCACAGGTTAAAGCCAATCCGGCGGTCATTGGTGCTGCACCTTTTATAGCTACCCAAGCACTGCTGGCAAGGGGTGAGGACATGAAAGGTACTGTGGTAAGGGGCATCGATCCGGCCCACGAGGGCGAGGTCACCGAACTCGCCCTTGAACTTAAAAACACGGGCTTGAAGCGCTTGGTTGCCGGAGAATTTGGTGTGGTGCTGGGCGCCGAACTGGCCCGCAGCCTGGGCGTACGCATCGGCGATAAAGTGACATTGGTGGCCCCGAACGGTCAGGTGACACCGGC
>CAIYNH010000188.1 GCA_903927495.1 uncultured beta proteobacterium | reverse complement strand
GTCATGCAAACCTTGTGTGACAAACACCCCGGGGTTATTTACCTGAAACTGTCGCGCAATTTTGGCAAGGAGCCCGCGCTGACGGCCGGGCTTGACGCTGCACAGGGTGACGTGGTGATCCTGATGGATGGTGATGGGCAGCACCCGGTCTCGCTATTGCCAGAGATGTTAGACAAATGGCAACAAGGCTCGGATGTGGTCTATGCCGTGCGCCAGACCCGGCACGATCAATCGGGTTTGCAAATCAAACTCACGGCCTGGTTTTACCGGCTGGTGAACCTGGGTAACCGGGTCAAGATTCCCGCCAACGCGGGGGACTTCCGGCTCATGGATCGCAAGGTGGTGGAGGCTCTGAAGCGTTTGCCTGAGCGCAATCGTTTTATGAAAGGGCTGTACGCCTGGGTTGGTTTTAACAGCACTGCGATTGACTACCAGCCGTTGGCGCGTACCGATGGCAAAAGTAATTTTGGTTTACTCGGATCGCTGTCGCTAGCCTTTACCGGTATTTTGGCGTTTTCGATTGCGCCTTTACGTGCCTTGACATTGACTGGTTTCGTGCTTTCGGTTTTGGCCCTGGGCTACGGGGTGTGGGTGGTGGGTGAGTATTTTTTCACCGGCATCGCGGTGCCGGGTTATGCCACGATCGTGGTCGGGATGATGTTTTTCAGCGGCATCCAGCTGCTGTCGATTGGCATACTGGCCGAATATGTGGGTCGGATTTATGAGGAAGTGAAACAGCGCCCGAACTATTTGGTGAGCCAACGTATCGGGCTGGGGCTGTTGACCGAAGATACGGCCAAGCAGCCGTGAGCGCTTCAACGCTGTGGTTTGTGCTGGTAGGAGGCGCTGCAGCGCTGACTCACATGCTGGTATTTGCCCTGATGCAGGACTACATCTGGCCTGAACTTGCCAATGCGCTGGGCTTTTGTGTGGCGTTTGGTGTAAGCTTTGTGGGGCATCGGCTACTCAGCTTCAAGGATGCCAGCACCAGTGTCAGCACCAGCCTGGGCCGCTTTGCCGTTACGGCTCTGGCGGGCTTTGCCTGCAATGAAGTGGTGTTTGTGATGCTGCTGCGCGGCCTTGGGCTACCGGCTCTGTTAGCGCTATTTGTGGCCTTGCTGGTGGCAGCCGGGCAAACCTTTGTGCTCAGCCGGTACTGGGCTTTCCGCCGCTGAAATGCTGCTCAGGTCTTGACCTGACCGATACAGCACCCAGCCCGCACCTTGGTAAAACTGTTTCCAGCCAGGCATGTCATGCACCATCAAGTTGCCAGAGTGTGCGGCAAACCAATGCCCTGCAACCCTTCCTGCAGGTGCCAGCAGTTCCAGTGGCTGCAAGGACAGTGCGGCTTTGGCATCAAAATCTGCACCTTCAAACAACTCACGCTGCCAGCCGTCGCCCACCTGCTTGCGTAACTCGGGCCAGTTTCCCAGTACCTGCATCGGTTTTGAGGTCTGGGCATAAAACGGCAAATCATACGGGTAAGCGTCAGACACAAAGACCGTGTCCTCAGGTTGTGCGGCACAAGCAAGCACTAGGGCCAAGTCTTGTGTTCGGCTGGTGCGTGTGACATCACCTACTTCCAGCGCCAAAGCAAGCGCCAGCCCCAGGTTCATCACACACACACCTGCAAAGACCTTGTTCGCCTTCTGGCGGTGTGCCATGAGCCGCTCCCATCCGAGAGCCGACAACAAAGCCAGCGGGGGAATCACCGGCAGGATGTAGCCGATCAACTTGGAGTGTGGAATGGAGAAAAACGTCAGAATCGCCAGCACCCAGACCCAGCAAAGCTGCCACCAAGCGGTAGGCATTCCGATGGCTGATGCCAAGGTGGTCGCGGTGACGCGGCGTACCTGGCCGAAGGCGAAAAAAACCCACGGAAACAACAACAACGCCAGTGACAAGAGGTAAAACCACCAGGGCTGCGGATTGTTGTAAACCGCGGCGGTGTAGCGATTGAACTGTTGCCCGACAAACATGTAATTGAAAAAATTGGGGTAAGTTTTCTGCGCCAACACAAACCAGGGTAAGGCCACCGCGCCAAACAGCGCCAGTCCACTTAACCAGGGCAGAAACACAATTTTTTTGAATTGCCGGCTCCAGATCAACCATATAAAAATAACCACACCGGGCAGGGCGATGCCAATCAAACCTTTGCTCAGCATTCCCAAAGCACAAGCCACAAAGCCCAGCCGTGCCAACCCTGCATTGGGTTTGTTGCCGGCCATGAAGGCAAACGCAAAGCACCAGATGGCAAGTCCAATCCAGGTTGCCACCAGCATGTCGT
>CAIYNH010000187.1 GCA_903927495.1 uncultured beta proteobacterium | reverse complement strand
TATTGACCTAGTCACTTTTACCGGTGGTGTTGCGATTGGCAAGCACATTGCTCGCACGGCAGGTTACCGCCGTATGGTGCTGGAACTTGGCGGCAATGACCCGATCATCGTGATGGACGATGCAGATCTGGAGGAAGCGTCCTCGCTGGCCGTCTCGGGTTCATACAAAAATTCCGGCCAGCGCTGCACGGCCGTTAAACGCATATTGGTCCAAGCTTCGGTGGCCGACGCCTTTGTTGAAAAATTGCTGAAAAAGACCAGGGCGTGGCAATACGGCAACCCCGCCGATCCCGGCATGGATATGGGCACCGTCATTGACGAGCAGGCGGCACAACTGTTTGAGTCGCGCGTGAACGAGGCTGTGGCTCAGGGTGCGAAGCTTCTTGTGGGCAATGAGCGGGTGGGCGCGCTGTATTCGCCCACGGTGTTAGACCATGTCCGGGCCGATATGACCGTCGTTCGCGAGGAAACATTTGGACCGGTTTCACCGGTGATACGGTTCCATGATTTGGCGGAGGCGATTCGCATCGTCAATGGAGCGGCCTATGGCTTGTCGTCGTCGGTATGTACCAACCGGCTCGATGTCATCACGCGGTTGGTGAGCGATCTCCATGTTGGCAGCGTAAACGTACGCGAAGTGCCGGGCTATCGATTGGAGCTTACGCCTTTTGGTGGCATCAAGGATTCGGGCCTTGGGTACAAAGAAGGTGTGCTTGAAGCCATGAAGAGCTTTACCAACGTCAAGACCTATTCCCTGCCCTGGCCGGTCTGATGACCGCAGTTGTTGCCGGGCTGATTGTGCTCTCAGCCTTGATGCATGCGGGGTGGAATTTTTTGGTCAAGCGCGGTCGTGATGGGCATCTCGATACCGTCAGTTTTTCGCTGGGGTGTAGCGCAATTGCGGCCTGTTTGTTGCCATTCGTTCCGTTCCCAGATACTGCCTGCCATCCCTGGCTAATGGCCACACTGGTGGTCCATGTTGCGTACTTCCTGACGCTGGCGGAGGCTTATCGCCATGCCGACCTGTCGCTTGCTTATCCCCTCATGCGGGGCATGGCACCCATGCTCGTTGCACTGATGGCTCCCATTTTGGGTGAGGCAATGACGTCTGTTCAAACTGCTGGCATTGTGATGATTGGCTTGGGAATAGTCTTGCCGGCATGGGTTGGCAGGCCCTGGCAAAAAGTTGATAAAAAGGGGTTGTATTTGTGCCTGCTCAATGCGGCAATCATTGCGCTGTACACCCTGATGGATGGCATTGGTGTGCGTCTTTCCGGCAATGCGCTGTCATACACTTTATGGCTTTTTCTGTTTAATTCCTGGGGCATCTTGACGGTGCTGGCTTTGCGACGCGGACTCTCCGAGGTGATGCAGCATGTCTATCGCGGTTGGCGTATTGCGATGCTTGGAGCATGTATGAGCATGGCCTCCTACGGGATCGTGTTGTGGGCCATGACCCAAACGTCAATTCCTGCTGTGGCTGCGTTGCGTGAAATGTCTGTGATCTTTGCCGCGCTACTGGGTACCTGGTTCTTGAAGGAGCGGTTGGGGCGTTGGCGAATTCTTGGCGCAACTTTTGTAGGTCTCGGGGCCGCCACTATTCGCTGGGGTTGAGGTACTTGAGATGCAACTTGATAACGAAGACTTGCAGTTTTTGCGCGGTCTGGTAGACGCTGCACGCCAGCCAATGCCCCCCGATTGGAGGCCATGGTTTTTGTGTGGTTTTGATCAAATCCTGGGTCTGCTGCCACCTGAGAGGGCGGTGGCTTTGTCCCTCGCCATGCCTGAGAACATGCCGCTGGTTCAAACTGCGCGTGGTTGGGTCTGGTATGCAGATGCCTTTACAGCGGCCGAGCGCAGCCAGGTATTGCAAACCATCGCGCAGGATTTGTCCCATAGGGGGCAACTGCACGGATGGCGCAATGAAACCTTTGCTTGCTGGGGCTGGCTTGAAGATGATTGGCCCTATACCGCAACAGAACTGTTTCGCATAGAACGCGCAGCTTTTCGGTATTTTGGATTGCGCAGCCATGCTGCACACGTGCATGGAATGAGTTCAGATGGTCGAATGTGGTGTGGTCGGCGGTCCTTCAACAAAGCCACCGATCCTGGTCTGCTCGACAACCTCGCTGCCGGCGGCCTGCCTGCCGACGAAGATCCTGCGCAGTGCGCAGTGCGGGAAATTTTCGAAGAGGCAGGGCTAGTACGCTCATTGACTGACATCTGCCATCCTCCCCTTGAAGTGCTGACAGAACGCGCTGTGATTGAAGGTTGGCACAGTGAACGGTTGTTTGTTTACACTTTGAAAGTGATGGATTGTGAACGGCCAAAAAACCGTGATGGCGAAGTCATCGATTTTCGGTGCCTGAGCTTCACTGAGGTTTTAGGGTGTCTGCGGGCGGGCAAGTTTACGCCTGACGCTGCTGTTGCGATCGCTACTTCCGTATTGCACGGTGACCTGGGGCC
>CAIYNH010000186.1 GCA_903927495.1 uncultured beta proteobacterium | reverse complement strand
TCCGGTGTCATTCATTGCCACCTTCATCGTCCAAAATTCAGGCGCACCGTCATCCCGCTTGATTCGTCCGGTAGCCCGGTCACCACCATCGAATCGCCAGCGCCCAGCACTTTAAAGACACTCTCGTAAAAACCCTCGAGCAATCCGATGCTCCACTCCAGCGCCTCGTCACCGAAGGCCTCGGCCAAGGGCGCCGCTTGATGCGTAATTTCGATGACACCGCGGGTTTCCGTCAACTCCACCCAACCCCAGTTCAGACTCGACCAAAGGTCGTTGAGGCGCTCCTCCAGTTGAACGAGCGTTTCTGTTCCCTCAAAACGATCTGCGGTATCACCAGCAAAACGGGCTCCCGCACTGAAAAAGAGTTTTTGCAAATCCTGCGGGCTTGCCATCTCGCCGAGTTCCTGCGCCAACGCGCGCAACACCGGCGCCCACTGCAGAGAAACCTGCTGTGACCGGAAGTAATTTTCCATATCCATAGTGTTATGTGGCATTTGCCTATTATTGATTAGTCATCGATGCGGCCGATCCCTGTCTGTTGCAATATTGATACACGGCGATAGCTGATTGTGCCATGCCGAACCCGACCTTGCGAGTCAAGGTGTGATGTCGCAACGCTTAGCAAAGCCGATGGCGATAAGGGAAACAAGTTCGGCTGCACCGTCCAGCGTTAAAGCGCTATCATGATCAGGTTCCTTTCATAATCGTGGGAGTTGAGAATGGCAAAAAGTGACGGGCATAGCGCACACAAGCAGGCACGCCGGACCAGGATCAGTGCAAAACTGCCTGTCAACGTCGACGGGGCGCGGGGTGTCACCCGCGATATCAGCACCACCGGCATGTTCATCATCCAGAGCGCTCAGTACGAAATGGGTTCCCACGTGGATTTCTGGCTGGACATGGATACCCCTGAGGGCAAGGTCAAGTTGTGCTGCAAAGGCGAAGTTATGCGTGTCGAGGCACTTGATGGCAAGGTGGGCATTGGCGTCAAGATTCTTAGCCAGGAGAGACAAAATTTCGCTACCGATGACACCTATTCCAGATAGATTGAGCTGTCGTTTATTGGCTCACCATTAGTCCGAAAGAGCTATCGACATAAGTCACACCCCACCCTAGCATCGAAGCGTATCCAACCGGATATTTTGGCGGTAGCGTTGGGTGGCCAAAGCCAAGCTGGCCCGGCGTGCCCCCATCATTGAGCTTGCAAAAAGGGAAACTTATGAAAACAAGAACACTTGTCGGGGCATCGGTTAAACCCGTCCCCGAGCCATCCATCTATGTCATGCTGATGGCTGGCTTGGGCGCGATCGGCGCCATGGCGCGTCGTCGCAACACAATTGGTTCGGCCTGAGTTTTTCAATATTTCCAGTTTGAAAAAGGATTGCAGTGCAATCTTTTTTTTTGCCTAGAATCGGAACGTAGGTCTCACACGGTATTCCATGCCAACAAACACGCCTGATCAATGACTTTTGCGCCATCGTTGTCGTCGGAAGAACTCCGTCATTTTCACCGGGTGGTTACACGCTCGGTTGAGGTGCGCAGCCATTTTGATGTATTTGTATGGTTGCAGGGTGAAATGCAAAACTATCTGGCGCACGACATCATGATTGCCGCCTGGGGTGACTTCAACAGCGGCGCCATTCAACACGACATCATTTCCGCGCTCGACGGTGCACGCTCCGACAGTTCCAATCTGAAAACGATCACGCCACTGCTGCTGGACCTCTTTCAGCGCTGGACAGCCTTTGGCGGCAAGCCTTTTGCGCTGACTGCCGGCGACCAAGGCTTCGCAATCGAAATTGACGGCTCGCAGTGCGCCCTGGATGACGCATTGCAAAAAATGCAATATGCGATGGTCCACGGTGTCAACGACGAGCGCAGCAGTTATGACTGTCTGTACGCCACATTTCGCAGCAAAGAATATTTCAACGAGTCCGAGCTTGAAATCATGGCAACGGTATTGCCCTATATTGATCTGGCATTGCGTCAGGTAGAGCTCCTGCCCCATCAAAGCCCGGCGCCGGCAGTCATCTCCAATCCCCTCATTTACGATCTGCTGAAAAGTCGCGGGCTTTCGGTCCGCGAAGTAGAAATACTGCAATGGGTGGCACTGGGCAAGACCAATCCAGAAATCGGGCGAATCCTGAAGATCAGCGAATATACGGTCAAGAACCACATGCAACGCATCTTCAAGAAGATGAACGTCAGCAACCGTGCGCAGGCAGTGGGTGTGTTCAAGACCCTGGTGAGCGATGAATAGAACAACGGCAAGCCCCTCCGCTGCCTCGTTCAGCCGGCGGTCCCAACCGGCTTCGCTGGGCAAGGACAACCTGCTGAGCATTTTTGAGCTCACCATCGGCCCAAGCGCGCTGATACTTTCTTTATGGTGCTTGGCCTACTATTTTGAGGCTCAGGTTCACTCGTCTTACATCATTTTGTCCATACTGGTGTTTGCCCTCACTTTTCCAGGCCACGCCAGGCTGCAAGCCTCCCTGTTTTCAGGTTTTGTCAGCGTTGCCATCACGTGGGCGTGGGTCGCCGGCTTGTTGCTCATTATTGGTTTTGCCTCGGGCGACATCCATCAGTTTTCCAAATCGGTTATTTACACCTGGCTATGGCTGGCCCCACTGTCCGAGTTCGGTGCCTGTATGCTTCTGCGGGCTGCTGCGCCACTGCTGCTCAAACTTCAGGGCCCGCTGCAACGGGCCATCATTGTGGGCATGAACGAACAGGGTCTGGCGCTGGCCTCCAGAATCAGCCAAGCCAATTACGCCCGCATCGAGCTTGTTGGCTTTGTCGATGACCGCCAGACCGCGCGCCTGGACGAAACTGGCGCCCACAAGTTGCTTGGCACCCTGGAGCAACTGCTCTCCCTGGTGCAAAGCGAGCGCATCCAGATCATCTACCTGTCGCTGCCCATGGCATCGCAACCACGCATCCTGCATATTCTGGACGAACTCAAAGACACTACCGCCTCCATTTATTTTGTGCCCGACATGTTCGTCACCGACCTGATCCAGGCGCATCCAGACTCGGTTTGCGGCATGCCCGTCATCTCGGTCTGCGAGACGCCCTTCAAGGGGGCCGATGGGGTTTTCAAGCGCCTGAGCGACATCGTCCTCTCGATACTCATCCTGCTGCTTATCACCCCTTTGCTGCTCGTTATTGCAGCGGCGGTCAAGCTCGGGTCGCCCGGCCCCATCATTTTCAAGCAACGGCGCTGTGGTCTGGATGGCCAGGAAATCATCATTTACAAATTCCGCTCGATGACTGTTACCGAAGATGGTGAAAACATTGAGCAGGCCACGCCAAACGACGCGCGCATCACGCGGCTAGGCGCTTTGCTACGCCGCACTTCCTGCGATGAATTGCCACAATTCATCAACGTGCTTCAGGGTCGCATGAGCATTGTGGGTCCGCGCCCGCATGCGGTTGCACACAACGAGCTTTATCGCAAGCTCATCAAGGGCTATATGGTGCGCCACAAAGTCAAACCCGGCATCACCGGTTGGGCGCAGATCAATGGCTACCGGGGTGAAACCAGAACGTTGGACAAAATGCAGAGCCGCATCGACTTTGACCTGGACTACCTGCGCAACTGGTCGGTACGGCTGGATCTGTACATCATTTACAAAACCATCGGCCTCGTTATCCAAGATCAAAAGGCTTTTTGATCATGCCGTTGCAGTGCCGCTTCTGGCTGACAATCGTCCTGCTGCTGCTGTGCTGCGGGCCGTCACTCGCACAGAACGACGATGCTCTCAAATTGAAGATTGAATCTTCGCTACGCTTTGACAACAACCTGTTTCGCTTGCCAGCCGAAGCCAACCTGAATGCACTGCTAGGCAGCGACAGCGGTGCAGAAAGAATCGACATCAAGACGCTGAGCCTCAATTTCAGCACCACGCTAAGCCTGCAAAAGCTGGAGTTGTCGGCCAGCGTGACCAACTACCGCTACCAGAACTTCAGCTACCTCAGCTTTGTTGCCCACAACTACAACGCCGCCTGGCACTGGGCTTTGACGCCGAGTCTGCGTGGCAACCTTGGCAGCCAGCGCCAGGAAGTGCTCAACAGTTTTGCCGACTATCAGGGTTTTGGCCTGCAAAACGTGCGCAGCAACGTCAACAATCGGTTGGACGCTGTCTACGACATGGATGGCACATGGAGTGCCATCGCAGGAGTATCACGATCAAGCCAAACCAATCAACAAGCCCTGACAGCCGAAGGCGACTACAACGCCAGATCGGTTGACTTGGGCCTGCGCTACGCTGCCGGATCAGGTAGCTCACTGAGTTACACGCTGCGCAACAACAACGGCACCTACCTCAATCGCGTTTTGCCATCGCCTGGCCTGTATGACGACGGTTACCAGCAGATTGACAGCGAACTCAGGCTACATTGGGTTCTGTCCGGCAAGAGCGCGGCAGACCTCTACACCAGTCAGATCAGCCGCAGCCACCCCAACTACGCCCAGCGTGACTACAGCGGCCGCAACGCCGGCCTGAACCTGAACTGGTACTTCAGCGGTAAGTCGGCCCTGACGGCAAGTTGGGCGCGCGAGCTTGCCAGCTACCAGACCAGCACTTCAAATTACAGCCAGACAGACCGCATCACGCTGGCGCAGCTCTGGCAGGTCAGCCCCAAGACGCTGGTGCGTGCACGCTATGAGGCTGCCCAAAGCGATTACCTGGGTTCACCATTTGGCCTGCTTGTAACACCGCGCAGCGAAACCACCAACGCTGCCAGCCTGTCTCTGGACTGGCAACCCTACCAGTACCTTACCATCAGCACTTCGCTGGAAAATGCGAGCCGCAGATCCAACTTGGCGGGCCTTGACTATGAGAGCAAAATTGCCACAGTTTCGGCACAATTCAGTTACTGATTTTCAAAACAAAATGAGCACTTCACAACGTCGGTATTCACAGCACTTCTTGATGCACGCCATTTTGGGTGGGGCCTTGCTTTTTGGGCTCTCCGCTTGCGGCAACAAGGACGACAAAAAGGCCGCTACGCAGGTAGCCGCCAAAGTAGGCTCGGAAGAGATTTCTGTGCACCAGATCAACCAGGTGCTGAGCCGCAACAACAGCGCTGGCACATCGCCCGCAGCAGTGCAGGCGATGAGCCGCGAAGTGCTTGAAAAGCTCATTGACCAGCAACTCGCCGTGGAGCAGGCCACCGAAGACAAACTGCACCGCTCACCCGAAGTGGTGTCGCAAATTGAAGCTGCCCGGCGCGACATTCTGGCGCGCGCCTACATGCAGAAAATTGCGGGTGCGCTGCCCAAACCCAGCGCCGAGGAGATCAAGAAATACTACGCCGAGCATCCGCAGCTTTTCTCAGATCGGCGCATTTTTAACGTACAGGAAATTGTGGTGCCCACAGCCCCCGGGCTGGCCGGCCAGCTGCGCGCCCAGGCGGCTGCCGGCAAGCCCATTGTTGAAATAGCCAACTGGCTCAAGAGCAAAGACATCAAATTTGACGGCGGCAGCGCCACCCGCGCAGCAGAGCAAATTCCGCTGGAACGACTGGCGCAAATCCACGCGCTCAAAGACGGGCAGAGCGTCGTCATGGAGACGCCCCAGGCGATCACGCTGGTGCGCGTAGCGTCATCGCAAACGTCACCCGTAGCTGAGGCTGCCGCTCTGCCCCGCATTGAACAGTTCCTGACCAACCAGCGCGCCAGCGAAGCGGTAGCCGCCAACATCAAGCAACTGCGCGCGGCAAGCAAGATCACTTACATGGGTGAATTCGCCAAAACCGATGGCGCTGCTGGCAACGTTGTGGCCGCACCGCCAGCGGCCTCAGCCCCAGCCCCAGCCCCAGCCGAAGCCACGCCCGCCGCCAACAGCAAGACCGCCATAGAAAAAGGCGTAGCCGGGCTCAAATAGCGCAGCATGTACAACCTTATGAACCATCCTACTTCCGTCATGGCGAGCATCCAAAGATTCGTCATTGCAGCCATCCTGTTGCTTTGCGTCCCCGCTCACGCCCAAAACACCGACTACCCTTTGGGCGCGGGCGACGCCATCCGGATCCAGGTGTTCCAAAACCCGGACCTCACCATTGAAACCCGCGTCTCCGAAAACGGTTCCATCACCTACCCGTTGATCGGTGCGGTGGACCTTGGTGGCCTGTCGATTGCGGTGGCCGAGAAAAAAATTGCTGCTGCCCTACTTGCCGGCGGCTTTATCCAAAACCCGCAGGTCAACATCGTTCTGATCCAGATTCGCGGTAACCAGGTCTCGGTGCTGGGCC
>CAIYNH010000185.1 GCA_903927495.1 uncultured beta proteobacterium | reverse complement strand
GTCTGAGGTTAAACACCTGTTTTGACACAGTGGGCAGGTAATGTGTTGAGCTTATCGCACCGACTAGCGCAATAATTGGGTCGGCGCGAAGTCATTGGTACATCACCCGGTGTTCTGCAATCGCGTCTGGTCAAGCCTGGGCTGGGCCAATTCCCTGGAGAACAACGCATGTGTTTAGCACTTCCGGTCAAAGTCATTGAGGTGGGCTGTGGCCCGGTCGGTGAGCATGCCATGGTGGATCTCGGAGGTGTCAAAAAAGAGATCTCGCTGGCCCTTCTTGATGACGTTCGTGTGGGTGACTACGTCATACTGCACGTGGGTTACGCGCTATCAAAATTGGATCCCGATGAGGCCGAGCGGACGTTGGCCCTATTTACTGAAATGAACCAGTCCGCGCTTTCCGCCTCATGAAATACATCGACGAATTTCGTGATGGTGAGGTCGCCAAAACGCTGGCCACGAAAATAGCTTTGCTGGCTCAGCCGCAGCGCCGCTACAGTTTTATGGAATTTTGCGGCGGTCACACCCACGCTATTTCCCGCTACGGCCTGTCTGATTTGTTGCCAGCCAATGTGCGCATGGTGCACGGGCCTGGCTGCCCGGTGTGCGTGTTGCCGATTGGCCGGGTCGATATGGCGATCAATCTGGCGCTTGATCAAGGCGTGATCCTCTGTACCTATGGCGACACCTTGCGTGTACCCGCCTCGCAGGGGTTGTCCTTGCTCAAGGCCAAGGCGCGTGGCGGCGATATCCGCATGGTGTATTCCACGCTGGATGCACTGAAAATCGCCCGCGACAACCCTGGCCGTGAAGTGGTGTTTTTTGCCATCGGTTTCGAGACCACTACGCCGCCAACTGCGCTGGCTATTTTGCAAGCGCACCAGGAACAAATCGGCAATTTCAGCGTGTTGTGCTGCCACGTCCTTACACCCGCAGCCATCAGCCAGATACTGGAGTCGCCAGAGGTGCGCCAGGGGGGCACGGTGCCAATTGACGGCTTCATTGGCCCGGCGCATGTTTCCACCGTGATTGGGAGCCGTCCTTATGAATTTTTTGCCGAGGAATACCGCAAACCGGTGGTGATTGCCGGTTTTGAGCCGCTTGACGTGATGCAGGCCATCTGGATGCTGGTGCGCCAAGTCAACGAGGGTAGGGCTGAAGTTGAAAACGAGTTTGCCCGTGCGGTCACTCGCGAGGGTAATCAGAAAGCCCAGGAGCGTGTCGCCGAAGTGTTTGAATTGCGTCGCGAGTTTGAGTGGCGCGGCCTGTCGGTTGTGCCCTATTCGGCCTTGATGATTCGTCAAAAATACGCGGCGCTGGATGCAGAGCGTCGCTTCAAGCTCGATTACAAATCGGTGCCAGATAACAAAGCGTGCGAATGCGGAGCCATTCTGCGCGGTGTCAAGCGGCCGCAGGACTGTAAAATTTTTGGTACCGTCTGCACCCCCGAGAACCCGATCGGTTCCTGCATGGTCAGCAGTGAAGGGGCCTGCGCAGCACATTACAGCTACGGCCGTTACAAGGACATGCAAGCATGAGCGACATCAAACGCGGCTACGTTCGCGCACTTGATCTGAAACACGGTCGCGTCGACATGACGCATGGCTCAGGCGGACGCGCCATGGTGCAATTGATCTCTGAACTGTTCGCCAGGCACCTGGGTAACGAGTACCTGGGCCAGGGCAACGATGGTGCGGTGCTGCCGACCCCGGTGATAGACGGCAAACCCGCACGGTTGGTGCTCTCGACCGACTGCCATGTGGTGTCACCGCTGTTCTTTCCGGGAGGTGATATCGGTTGCCTGTCAGTGCATGGCACGCTGAATGATGTCGCGGTCATGGGGGCCAGGCCGCTGTACCTGGCGGCAGGCTTTATTCTGGAAGAGGGTTTTGCGCTGGTTGACCTGGCCCGTATTGTTGAATCCATGGCCAGTGCCGCGCGCGCCGCTGGGGTGCCGGTGGTGACAGGTGATACCAAAGTGGTGGAGCGCGGCAAGGGCGATGGTATTTTCATCACCACCACGGGTGTCGGTGTCTTGCCCGACGGCCTGGAACTCGGCGGGGCCAGAGCACGCCCCGGTGACGTGGTGCTGGTCTCTGGCACGATGGGTGACCACGGTGTGGCCATCATGAGCCAGCGTGAAAATCTGACGTTTTCGGCACCCATTGAGTCCGATACCGCTGCGCTGCACGGCTTGATTGCCAAATTGCTTGAAATCGGTGCCGATATTCGCTGCCTGCGTGACCCTACCCGTGGCGGACTGGCCTCAACCTTGAATGAAATCGCGGGTCAGTCTGGCGTGGGCATGATGCTGCATGAAAAAGCCATCCCGATCAAGCCGGTGGTGGCTGCAGCCTGCGAGTTTTTGGGGCTGGATCCGCTGTATGTGGCTAACGAAGGCAAACTGATTGTGATTTGTGCAGCACCAGATGCAACACGCATCCTGGCTGCAATGCAGGCGCATCCGCTAGGCTTGGATGCGGCGGTGATTGGCGAAGTCATCGCAGACAAGCACCATTTTGTGCAGCTCACGACCGCCTTCGGTGGGCGACGCATTGTCGATTGGCTGGCAGGTGAGCAATTACCGAGGATTTGCTAGCCATCCTGCCTGAGATGCCGGCGCTGGTGCTTTTGTTTAACCAGATGCTGCCATCAAATCACAACTAAAAATACCGTTTTGCACAAGCCAGCATTGCATAAGCAGCTATTAAAAATGGAGCGCATGGCGTGTCTGCGAGTGCAAGGCAAGCCAATCAAATGGCAAGCTGATTCGCAACCGAAGTTCAGCCAACACCTGAAAACGCAATCGATGCCAATTTTTGAGTCATTTCAGAACGTTGCGACCGGGGGGATGATCTCAATGTTGCCCACAAATCCTCGTTGGACAAAAGTTTTGCCCTCAGAATGGCTGGTGTCTGCGGTTTCTTGCGAATCAAGCAAAAAATTTGCGCAATGGCGCTTTCTGCATCCGTGTTTTTAGCTATCGAATAAATAGCAAACCGAAATCGATTTGGGTTATTGTGTTCCCTTGGGAAGGATGGAAATCTCCACTTCCAATCTCAGACTTCCTGATCCGCAAGGAATTCCGAATGGCACTGATCGCGTCTTGTAGCTGTGGCTTCCAGCCGCAGACGCTGGGGAAAGCGGCAAGATGCCGCTTCCACAAGTGCCACGCCTGATTCCGATTATTGTCGCATTTGCTTAGCGCGGATCAGGAAGTCTGAATCTTTGTGAAGGCTTGGAATAGGGTTTTGGTATTTTGCCTGCTAGCGCTTGCTGAGCTTGCATAAGCCGCTATCAAAATGAATATTTTTTAACAAATCAGCATACTCAATCTTCTAGCTCAGCAGCGGCTGGACACCCCGGGCCATGGCCTGGTTCACCAGTGCCGGCACATCCAGAATCAGCGCCACATCACCGCTGCCCAATATGGTCGAGCCACTGATGCATTTGGACTGGTAAAACATCTTGCCCAGCGGCTTGATCACAGTCTGGAACTCGCCCAGCAAGGTGTCCACCACCAGCCCGGCTTTGTGCCCGGCATGCTTGAGCACCACAATGTTTTCACCTTTTGCAGGCTTGCCCGGCACTGAGAACAGTTCACGCAACCGGATGAACGGCAGCACCTGGCCGCGCAGGTTGGTGTAGTCATGCCCGGGCTCAGCCGAGAACGCTACGCACTCCTCGATCATGTCCAGCGCAATGGCATAAACCGACTTGTCCACGCCCACCAGAAAGCCGTCGATGATGGCCAGTGTCAAGGGCAGGCGCACCGTCACCATGGTGCCCACCCCGTCTTCGCTGCTGATGCTGACAGTGCCGCGCAGCGCCGTGATGTTGCGTTTGACCACATCGAGCCCGACCCCCCGACCCGACAGGTTGGTGACCTTCTCGGCAGTGGAGAAACCCGGCTCGAAGATCAGTGCATAGACCTCAGCATCGCTCAGGTGGTGACCGGCCTCGACCAAGCCGCGCTCAATGGCTTTGGCCAGAATGCGCTCACGCTTTAAGCCGCCTCCGTCGTCCTGGACGGTGATCACAATGGCACCGGAGTCGTGAAACGCATTGAGCTTTAAGGTGCCTTGCTCGGGCTTGCCACGCGCAGCCCTGATTTCTGCGCTCTCGATGCCGTGATCCATCGAATTGCGCACCAGGTGCATCAAAGGGTCGCCAATTTTCTCGACCACCGTTTTGTCCAGCTCGGTGTCTTCACCGTCAATGACCAAGATGATGTCTTTGCCCAGGTCGCGCGAGACATCGTGCACCACGCGCTGAAAACGCCCAAAGGTGGCACCAATCTTGACCATGCGCAGTTGCAGGGCGCTGTCTCGCACCTCTTCAACCAGCGTGGACAGCTTGGAGGTGGCCTCGGCCAGTTCGGTGACCTTGGCACGGTGTGCGATCAGGTTCACGCTGGCCCCGGCAATGATGAGTTCGCCCACCAGGTTGATCAGGCCGTCGAGTTTGTCGGCATCGACCCGGATCGAGCGGCTCTCGGCAGCGCCCATTTCCTTGACCTGCTTTTGCTTGATCAGGGCGGCATCAACCACCTCGGGCTGCACCGAGCCTTGTTCGACCAGAATGGTGCCGATGGGTTTGTTGGGGGTCTCATATTGGGCATTGAGCGCCAGGTCGAGTTCTTGTGGGGTCAAGGTGCCGCATTGCACCAGCATGTCGCCCAGGCGGGCGTTTTCACCTTGTTGTTGGCTGATCAGGCTGATGTATTCGGCGATCAGGCTGTGCGGGGGCAAGATCAACAGGCGGCTGTCTTCACGGACAAATTCAAAGACTTTTTCAATCGCAGACTTGTCTGCGGTGGTCTGAAAGGCGATTTCAAAACCCAGGTAGCACAACTCGGGGTCCATCTGCTGGGCGCTGGGCAGGGTGTCGGTCAGGGTGGCAATGCCGGTGATGCGCCCCATGGTGCCCAGGTAGCGGATGAAGGACAGGGGGTCCATGCCGTTTTGCAGCACGTCGCCAGCAAAGCGGATGGAGATGTGCCAGTGGTCGGCGTTGACGGTGTTGGCGTTGATGCGCTTGACCTGCTCGGCCTGCGGGTGGGCCACGGTGCCTGGCATGGCGGGGGGGGCCGTTTTGGGGCCATCGAGGTAGGCCCGTAGCTGGGCGGTGAGTGGCTCGCCTTGCTCGTTGAGCTCAGTATTGCCTTCGTGATCACCGCCGGCCACGGCGTTGACCAGGTTACCAATGTGGTCGCAGCAGGCCAGCAACAGCACCACCAGTTGGTCGGCAATTTTGAGTTTGCCCGCACGCACCCGGTCCAGCACACTTTCGACCACATGGGTGAAGGCTACGATGTGGTCCAGGCTGAACAGGCCCGAGGAGCCTTTGATGGTGTGGGCGGCGCGAAAGATGGCGTTGACCATTTCGTCTTTTTCATCCGCGCCCTCGACTCCCAGCAGGGCGTTTTCCATGTCCTCCAGGAGTTCTCGGCTCTCAAGAATGAAGGTCTCTAGTGCGTCATCAAGTTCCATCTCAACTCCTTGCTGTGCCAGCGCTTCAAGCGCGGGCAGATTGCGCTTTTGCGCGAACGGTCATGACCAGGGGGTCGCCAAAGTAGGCGGCCACGTTGAGGAGTTCAAAGACCTCGATGACTGCCGGGCTGTGCCCGACCAGGCGCAGTTCGCGTTGCTCGGCCAATGCGGTTTTTTTGGCCAGCATGAGCAGTTGTACGCCGGCGGTGTCAAGCTCGGTGACACCCGAGAGGTCAATCTCCAGGTGTTGCGCCTGGGTCAGCAGCGCTGGTTTGAGCTCCATGGCGCGAAAGATGGTGAGTTCGCCTTCGATGCGCAGCACCGCAGCCTCTGGCGCAGGGTCTTGTTTTGAGGTCATGAGGTTGTCCTTGGAAACTTGTAGGGTGCAAAATGGCAGAGACTTGGCCAGGGCCGTTTCATGGCAGGCACAGCCGTTGCACGGCATCAAGCAGCATCGGGGGTGCAAATGGTTTGCAGACCCAGGCCCGCGCACCGGCGGCGCGCCCTTCGGCTTTCTTGGACTCGCCGGACTCGGTCGTGAGCATGATGACCGGCGTGAATTTGTAGGCTGGTATCTGCTTGATGGCTTTCAGGAAGCTGATGCCGTCCATGGTGGGCATGTTGACATCACTGATGATCAGATGCACTTTTTGGCCAGTGAGCTTGGCCAGCGCGTCTTTGCCATCGATGCCTTCGATCACTTCATAGCCGGCCCCTTTGAGGGCAATTCTCAAGACCTGCCGCATCGAGGCAGAGTCGTCAACAACCAGAATAGTTTTTGCCATGATGTCCTCTAAAAATTTACAGTCTTAAGCACGCGCGCCTAGCCACCCCAGGCGCGATTTACCATGTTGCGGAAACTTAGGCTGATCTCTGGATGCAATACGGCCTTGATTGCATAAACCGGATCGGCGCTGTCCACCTCATATGGTTTTTCCAGGGGTTGGTTAGTAGCATCTGCGATGACCAGTACTTGCGGTGCCAGCGGTTGGTCAATGCGGTGCCGTGTGACCACGGCCAGATCCGTGTTTTCAAGGCGCACCAGACTGCCGGCGTGGTAATGCCCAATGTGGGTTGCAATCGCCTCAACTAGCGCAGGGTCGTACCAGCTGCCGGCGTGCGCCCGCAGGTCTTCAATGATGTCGTTGCCGAGCTTTCGATTTCGGTAGGCGCGGGGTCGTAGCATCGCTGCGAAGCTGTCGGCCACGGCCATCAATGTGGCGGGGGAGTCCAGAGCCACCAAAATGCCAGCTGGATAGCCGCTGCCGTCAAGGGTCTCGTGGTGGTCTTGAACCGCTTGCAGCCAAAGTGGGTCCGCTACGCCCAAGCGCGTCAGCAACTCTACGCCGACCAAGGGATGCTGATGTACAAATTTGCGCTGTTCCTGAGTTAAAGGTCCGGCGTGCCCCAGCTCAGAGCGCCCTGATATGACACCCAGGTCGTGCGTCAAGGCGGCGGCGGCCAGCGATAAGCGCTCGGCATCACTCCAGCCTTGCAGGTTCGAGAGGACGCTGACCAGCACTGCAACCAGAATGTGGTGCAGCGCAGAATAGGGGTGGTGGTAGTTGAGGTAGCACTGGGCCAGAGCGGCATCGGCATCTTCATCACAGCATTGCAGCAGCAATTTCGTCAACTTGTTCATCTTGAAGGTAAACGATGCAATGCTCTGGTGCTCACTGAGCGTTTGCTCAAGTGCCACCAACTCTCCGGCCAAGGCGTTGATCCGTCGAAAAACCGACTCCTGTGCGGTATGGGCACGCGCACTGTCATTGGCTAGCTTGAAGCCATCTTCCAGCAACCGCGCAACTGTGTCAACCCGGCCAACTGTGAAACCTCGGCCCAGCAGCAGCTTGCCGTCCATGTTGTAAATATCTACCCGGGTGGGTATGCCCAAGCGCACGTGCAGCGGATCAAGGGGTGTCAATTGTCGGATGTCCATGGCGTAGTTCGCTTAAAGGCAACGGTTGCCACGGTCAGAGGATTCAGCTTTGTCATACATCATGGCACGACGATAAGGACAGAATCCAAACTGCGTAATACCTGCGAGTGCGTATTTCCACTACCGGTAAAGCGGTAGTGCACGCCGTAATGAAGCGCTTAACGCGCCCCGCGCTCGTTGTTGACCACGTAGCGGGTGAGCTCGGCCACGCTGTGGCGGTCCAGCTTCCGCATAATGTTGCGCCGGTGCACTTCGACGGTAGAGGCTGCAATGAACAATTTATCGGCAATTTGCTGTGAAGTATGGCCTTCTGCCACAAGCTTGAGAACCTGGCGCTCACGTGGGCCTAGCACGGCTGCAGGACGTGGCGCTCCGTCCTGACCTGGTACGGCTCCAGCCACCACACCGGCTACATCCGGGCACAGGTAGGTGCGCCCCCGCAACACAGTGCGAATGGCGCGCAGCAATTCTTCGCTGGCTTCGGCCTTGGTGACATAAGCGCAAGCTCCGGCGTTGAGCATGTCCAGCACATAGGCCTGATCCGAATACGCAGACAGCGCTACAACCTTCACCTGCGGCAAAATTGCCAGCAGCTTTCGTGTTGCCTCTACCCCGCTTAAGCCAGGCATGCTGATGTCCATGCAGACGATATGAGGTGCTGTCTCGCGGGCCAGGTTGAGCACCTGCAAGCCGTCGCCGGTCTGAGCTACCACTTCCAGGTCAGGCTGGGCATGCAGCAAGTTTTGCAGTGCCTCCCGGAACATCTGATGATCATCAGCCAGAAGAATACGAATTTTCATGGGTTAAATACCTGTGCAGATTGTCAAATTTCTACGCAAACCCGGGTCCCTCCGCCTGGGTCAGATTCAATATGGAAACGACCACCGGCAAACTCAGCTGTTTCCTTCATATTGAGCAGTCCCAGACCCGATCTCGGTAGAGCGCCTGCCAATGGGTCGTGCTCGAAGCCGATTCCGTCGTCGGAAATCGACAACACTTTGGGGACTGAATCAAACTGAAGCTCCACCACGATCTTGCGTGCTTTGGCGTGTTTGGCGCAGTTGGTCATGGCCTCCTGCAAGATGCGGAACAAGCCCAACTCGAGATCGGTTGCCAGCCGCAGGTCGCCGTGTGAACAATTGACCCGAACCTGCAGTCCGGTGCGTTTGGCGAATTGCTGTGCATAACTTTGCACCACGCCCAGCAAGCCCCCTCGATCCAGCGCGGGTGGGTGCAGTTCGGCGCAGATTTGCCTGATGCTGATGGTGGTGTCGTCAATCAAGGCCCGCGTGTCATCCACACGATCGGTAAACTCCTGCGTTCCTATAGCCAGGGGTGAGGACTTGGCGATGATGTCCAGGTTAATACGCAGTGCCGCCAGGTTAGGGCTGGTGCGGTCGTGGAGCTCGCGTGAAAATCGTCGTCTGGTTTCTTCCTGCGTCTGAACCAATCGACGCGACAACTCTTGCAGGCGATTCTCGGCAGATTTTCGTTTGGTGATGTCGCGGCAAAGCGTAATAAAGTGCCTGCTCTGCGTGCTGTGTTCTGGCATTACCGATACCTACAACTCAAACCAGCATTCACCCTGTGGCAATTGCAGGGCGTATCGGGCTCCGGTTGACCAACCCTGCTCTGAGGCTTCCCGGATCGCTGAAAGGCAAGTTTGTGCGGAATCTGGTGGCAGTACATCGGCAAAATTCTTGCCTAAAAACACACTGGGCGGCACTGCCAGCAAATCGGTCCGGTGGGAATGGTAAGCAAATATTTCACCATCGAGTCCGACTTCAAAGAGCAAATCAGGAATGGCATCGAGCGTGGCCTGGAGCATGTCTTTGGTGGCCATCAGTTCAGCTTTGACCCGCTTGCGGGCCGTGATGTCGTGCATCGAGGTGTGGACTGCTGATTCGCCCTCGTAAACAATCAGGGTGCTTTGTGCTTCAATGTCAATGGTCGCGCCATCAAACCTGCGTATCACCGTTTCTGTCATGTCGACACTGGCGGAATCGAGCAATTGCTGGGTGATCAGGGGTTCATCTTGACCCTCATCCACCAGTTGCAGGTCAAAGACTAACTTGCCGATGAGTTCTTTGGAAGACGTGGCCCCCAGCATCTTGAATGCAGAGGGGTTTGCATACAGCACTTTGCCGGCCCGATGCACCAGCACCGCTTCAGGAGACCATTCGACCAGGGCCTGGTAGCGCTGTTCACTTTCTTGCAGGGCTCGCTCACTGTGATCACGTGCGTCAAGCATATGGTTGAATTGTTGGGTGACTGACTTCATCTCGCTCGGCCCGTTGATCTCAGCTCTGGCGGCCGTATTACCGCGCTCGATCTGCCCAACCGTGCCTGCCAGTTGGGCAATCGGTTTCACAATCGCTGCACCGATGCGCCAGGCCATCAGCAAGACCAGCGCCAACATCGCAAAACCCATTCCCAGCACCACCCGCAAGGTGGCGTAATAGTTGGCAAATACCGCTGACTCAGGCAGACCGGCGAGTACCTGCCATTCCACCCCCGGAATGCTGACAATCGCATTCAAGTGTGACACGCCATCAGGATCGGTCAAGGTGATGAAGCCTTCGCCAATACCCTTGGCAAATTCCTGCACCTGTGCTGAGGCTGGCTCACCAATGGCCGAGGCAGCATTTGCTGAGCGTAGCAGCGTCGTAAAGTGGCGGTCAAATACCCTGATGGCTGCATTTCTCGGGATCGGCTCGAGTACATTCTCACTCAGCTTTTGCAGATCTACCGTCAGGGCAAGAATGCCAACAAATTGCTCTGCTTTGTCTTGAACGGGGCGTGTCAGCACCGTCACCCAGCGTCCACTGGTGGGGCCTACGAAGGCGGCACTGGCCATGAAGCTTGGGTTGGCAAGTCCTTCAATGAACCATGGTAATTTGGCAACCGTACTGACACTGGGTGGATGACTTAGATGCGAACAGATGATGTTGGCTTGTCGGTCGCGCAGCCCGAGCGTAATGAAATCCGGATTAAGGCGGACGTAATCAGAGAACACGGGGTCGCAGTGTTGTGGGTCTAGCCCTTTGACCAGGGGCCGTTCGGCAATATGCCCAAGCGTTGTTTCGCTTTGGCGCAGGAAGCGCCGAATATCCAGCGCCGAATGTTCAGCCAGAATTTGAACTTCCAATTGGGCCACTGCCCGTGCGCGGTTCAGGTCATACGCCAAAAACCACGCCATGGTGGCAATAAATGGCAGCGTAATGGCAATCACGAGCGCGAAGATTTGAGTTCGAATAGACCTGTGCCCAAACCATGAAACCACTTATTAACCCTCTTGTGAGAACTACTGCGATTTGCACGCCAACTGCTTCATGCTCGACTCCGCGGCGGTGTCAATGAACTGTCAACAAGCTTTTGTTCGCTCGCGCCGGGGCTGAGTCCACAGCGCGGACCACAGCACTTAAGCTGGCACGGTCGCTGCTGGCTGCGCCACCAAACCACTTGCGTCGAACAGACCTTCAAACAAAATCGAGCTCAAATAGCGCTCGC
This sequence comes from uncultured beta proteobacterium, assembly GCA_903927495.1. Classification (GTDB taxonomy): domain Bacteria; phylum Pseudomonadota; class Gammaproteobacteria; order Burkholderiales; family Burkholderiaceae_C; genus Rhodoferax. The sequence continues at coordinate 11,800 of CAIYNH010000185.1, read as the reverse complement.
CAGAATCGGGTAGCACCACCACAATGGTCTTGCCAGCGTTTTCGGGACGCTTGGCCAGTCGCACCGCCACCGCAGTGGCTGCACCGCACGAGATGCCGGCCAAGATGCCTTCTTCCCGCGCCAGACGGCGGGCGAAGTCCACAGCTTCTTCATTGCTGACTTGCTCCACCACATCCACCAGCGACAAATCCAGCACGTCAGGCACAAAACCGGCACCAATGCCCTGAATTTTGTGCGGGCCGGGTTTGATCTCTTCGCCAGCCCGCGCCTGGGTCAATACCGGGCTGCCGGTGGGCTCCACCGCCACTGAGGTGATGGCCTTGCCCTGGGTCTTCTTGATGTAGCGTGAAATGCCGGTGATGGTGCCGCCGGTGCCCACCCCAGAGACCAGAATGTCAATCTGACCGTCGGTGTCTTGCCAGATCTCGGGGCCAGTGGTGGCTTCGTGGATTGCTGGGTTGGCCGGGTTCTTGAATTGTTGTAGCAGCACGTATTTGGGGTCGCTGGCGGCGATTTCTTCGGCCTTGGCAATCGCCCCCTTCATGCCCTTGGCACCTTCGGTCAGCACCAACTTGGCACCGTAAGCCAGCAGCAACTTGCGTCGCTCAATGCTCATGGTATCAGGCATAGTCAGCGTGATCGGAATGCTTCGCGCAGCGGCGACAAAGGCCAACGCAATGCCGGTGTTGCCGCTGGTGGGCTCGACAATTTCTTTACCTGCACCGAGAACGCCACGTTTTTCAGCGTCCCAGATCAAGGCCGCGCCGATCCGGCATTTCACTGAATAGGCCGGGTTGCGGCCTTCAATTTTGGCCAGCACGGTGGCACCGGCACCGTCGGTAACCCGGTTCAGTTGAACCAGTGGTGTGCGGCCAATGGAGAGGGAGTTGTCTGCAAAATAGTTGCTCATGATGCGTCCTTGTGGAGGAAAGTATTTGGCGGCAGGTCATGCCACCTAGAGTTCATGGAATATATGCCTCTAGAGCCTGTGTGACTAGCACAACTAGCTACCAAAAGAATAGTAATGTTGGAATCCGATCTGGATCCGTCAGGCGCTCACGCCCATGCCGTCCAGGGCTGCGGCCAGATGTGCCACGCTGCGCGGCACGTTGTGCAGTTTCTCCAGGCCGAAAAGCCCTACCCGGAAGGTCATGAAATCTGCAGGTTCGTCGCATTGCAGCGGCACGCCGGCAGCGGTTTGCAAGCCCAGCGCCAGGAATTTTTTGCTGTTGTGAATGCCCGTATCTTCGGTATAGCTGACCACCACGCCTGGGGCCTTGAAACCATCGGCGGCGACGCTTTGGATGCCCCGACTCTCAAACAGGGCGCGCACTTGAGTGCCCAGTTCAAGCTGCTCGGCCTTGACCTTGTCAAACCCGTAGTCGCGGGTTTCCTGCATGACCTCACGCAAGCGCATCAGTGCATCGGTGGGCATGGTGGTGTGGTAAGCGTGGCCACCACCTTCATAGGTTTCCATGATCTGCAGCCACTTCTTTAAATCACAGGCAAAACTGGTGCTGGTTGTGGCATCGATGGCGCTGCGGGCGCGCTCGCTCAGCATCACCATGGCGCAGCAGGGCGATCCACTCCAGCCCTTTTGCGGCGCGCTCACCAGCACATCTACGCCAGTGGCTTCCATGTTGACCCACATGGCACCCGAGGCAATGCAGTCCAGCACCATCAGGCCGCCAACTTCGTGCACAGCATCAGCCACGAAGCGCAAGTAATCATCTGGCAAGATCATGCCAGCCGCAGTTTCGACGTGCGGTGCAAACACGACATCAGGTTTATTGGTGTGGATGGCTGCCACCACCTCAGCCACCGGGCAGGGAATCCAGGGTGCTTGTTTGCCAGTACCGACGCGGCGCGCTTTCATCACGGTGGACTCTGCCGGGATCTGGCCCATATCAAAAATCTGGGTCCAGCGGTAGCTAAACCAACCATTGCGAATCACCAGCGCTTTTTTGCCAGTAGCAAACTGGCGTGCCACAGCTTCCATGCCAAAGGTGCCACTGCCGGGCACCAAAACGGCGGATTTGGCGTGATAAACCTCTTTCAGAATGCTGGCGATGTCTTTCATTACGCCCTGAAAGCGTTGCGACATATGGTTTAAAGCACGGTCGGTGTAAACGACTGAAAATTCAAGCAAACCATCGGGATCAATAGTTGGAAGAAGTCCGGGCATGGGAAGCGCTCCTGTTAATTGGGGGGTGTCGATGGCATCCAGCTTAGCACGTAGGCGAAGTCCTGGAAATCCGAGGAACTACCCATGACAATAGCTGCGATTCAAAGTGTTCTGGGCTATTTCCAGTCGCGTTGCTGGCATCGCACCCGTTCCCCACAGGGCGTAGGCCATTTAGCGTGGATTTGGATCGGGCTCATTCGTCACCCAGCCCAAGCGTGCTCGGTTGGCGCTTTTCAACGGCATGGCGCAGCAGCGCGGCGGTGCGATAAACGCCATGCGCAAACTTGCCATAAGGCAGGGTCGCAAACAAGGCCATCACAACGCCTAAGTGCAGCGCCAGCAGCACCGCAATGGCATCGGTGCCGCGTCCCAGCCAAAGTGCCAAGCCGGTGGCGCTGGTCAAAAATAGCAGGGCAATAAAGCCCAGGTCCATCGGCTTTTGTGCCAAGTCACCATGCTCCGGGGCGCGCTGCAGGTTCAGTTTGAACAGGCCCACCGTACCCAGTAACAAGCTGATGCCACCGCTTACGCCAAGCAGTTTGGGCAAACTCAGAAGGTCGTAAGGTGCCGACCAGCCCAAACCGTAGTGATAGAGCGTGGCCAAGCTGGTGGCGGCGAAGCACAGCATAAAGCCGTAAAACGTCAGATGGTGGGCATGGCGGCGTGCCAGCGTGAATGCGTCGTCGGCATTGTTGCAGCCCTGTCCGTGGCCGCCACCCAGATAGGTCAGGCGCAGCACGTTTTGGGTAGCTTCAGCGGCAGCGGGTGTCGTCAGGGCTTGCCCGGTGGTGGCGGGCGTGATGTCGCGCCAAAAATTCCGTACACCCAACCCCAGCGCCAGCAGCGCAAAAAGAAAAACCGGCGCGAACAGGCCAACCAGAAGATGGTGCGGGAACAGTTGGTAAAAATTGCCGCCCAGGCCGCCCCACAAGTTGCCGTTGACTGCCAGCGTCAGCAGCAAAAAAACTGCCAATCCAGCGGCCAGCGCCAACGCAAGCGTTAGCCCGTTGCGCTGGTAAAGCACCCCAAAAGAGGCAGGCCAAGCGTACTCGACATAGGTTTGACCCCGAACCCGGGCCATGGCTTGCGGCACGTTCACCGCAAACTCATGCGGCGGTGCGTATTGGCAGGCGTGCAAGCAGGCACCACAGTTGTGGCACAGATTGGCCATGAAGTGAAGGTCTGCCTTGCCAAACTCAAGGCGCCGGGTCATGGCCGGAAACACCGCACAAAAACCTTCGCAATAACGGCAGGCGTTGCAAATTTGCAGTTGCCGGGCCACCTCGGTTTCAGGCACCGTCAGTACCGGTGCGCCATTGGCCAGCGCCACGGCCTGGCGAGTGAGCGCTTCAAGCTGCTCCATGAATTGCTCCTGATTGAATAGCGGCCTGTGCAGCCTGCGTGCCCGCTATACGGCCAAAGGCGGTTCCAATAGACATGCCTACTCCCGCCGTGTAGCCCTTGCCCAAAACGTTGCCCGCCATCATTTCACCGGCGACAAACAGGTTGGGGCTGGCAACACCACCAAAGTGCACGGCGGCGGTGTGGTCGGTTTTCAGGCCCAGGTAGGTAAAGGTCACACCCGGGCGCAAGGCGTAGCCGTAAAACGGTGCGGTGTCGATCGGGCGGGCCCAATGGGTTTTGGCGGGTAGGATGCTGTTCGTGGCGCAGTCGTCCAGCGTCGTATGGTCAAAGGTGCCGACCCGGCAGGCTGCGTTGTAGTGGTTCATGGTTTGCATGAAGGTCGGCTCGTCCAAGCCCAGCAGCCTGGCCAGTTCCGGCAAGGTGTCTGCCTTGACACCTGGAAATACCGGTGGCATGAAGCGCCCCACCGCCTTGGCATCGATGATCGAATAGCCCACCTGCCCCGGCTGCTGTGCCACCAGACGGCCCCAAATGGCATAGCGTTTGGGCCAGAAATCTTCGCCCTCGTCATAAAACCGTCGGGCTTCGCGGTTGACTACGACTCCCAGTGATACGCAGTCAATGCGGGTACAAATGCCACCGTCGTACAGGGGTGCGCGGGCATCAATGGCTACCATGTGGGCTTGCGTGGCATCACCAATGGCATCCGCCTGGTGCTCATCAAGCATATGGCGCAACAGCACGCCCTGGTTGAAGCGGGTGCCGCGGATCAAAAAATTGTCGGCAGGCCATTCACCTCGCCCGTTTTGGCCCCAGGCCTGGCGCAACCAAGCGCGGTTGGACTCAAAACCCCCTGCGGCCAAGACGCAGGCTTTGGCTGTGATGCGCTCACGCCGGAAGCTGCCATCGGACTGCTTGACATTCATTTCAGCTGCTACAAATCGTCCGTCGCGCACCTCCAGGCAATCAGCGACGCACTCATAGCGTATGCGCACCCCCAGGGCCTCGGCACTGCGGTAATAAGCGTTCATGAGCGCCTTGCCGCCGCCCATGAAAAAGGCATTGGTGCGGGCGGTATGCAGTGCCCCGGAAAGCGAGGGTTGAAAATGCACGCCGTGGCTGCGCATCCAGGGCCGGCAGGTGCTGCTGGCGCGAATCACCAAACGCGCCAGCGACTCGTTGGTTAACCCGCCTGTCACTTTTAGCAAATCTTGCCAGAACTCTTCTTCAGAATAGACCTCCATCAGCACGTCTTGTGGCGCATCGTGCATGCAGCGCAAGTTGCGGGTGTGGGCCGAGTTGCCGCCGCGCCAGGCTCGCGGTGCGGCTTCGAGCACCAGCACGCTGGCGCCGGCCTCACGGGCCATCAAGGCGGCACAGAGCGCGGCATTGCCGCCGCCAAGCACCAGCACATCGAGTTCAGGGATTGTTTGCATGTCAGGTGCGTTTCGTTTTTGCGATGAATCTCAACTCAAGCTGGCGCCGAACCAGTCACCCTGGCGCACCAGGGTGCGGGCGCAGTCGAGCAAGACCACGCGTGTTGCCAGGGCCGCGGGCGACAACTCATCGTCGGCCAGACTGCACAACAAATTTTGCCGTCTGACCAGTGGATCTGAAATGCGCGCCATGTGAAAGCGTTGACCAGCATCGCTAAACCGGGCCAGAGCGGAACCGGGCTGCAACGTGGCCCCAAGTCCGTCGCCCACGGCATCCATCAGCATCGCCAATGAGTCAATTTCCAGCACCACGTTGGGCGTTACGCGGGCTGTGGCAAAGGCCGCGTCCAGAGTACTGCGCAGCCCGTGGGGCCCCGTGGGCAAAATCAGCGCTTCATCTTTCAGTTGTGCTAAATCCAGGATCTTGGGCATGTCACTGCGGGTATGGGCACGTGCTGAAATAAAAAACAAGTCTTCTTCGAGCAGCGCAGTCACACACCAACGGCTGGCAGTTTTCAGGTTGTCGCGGCTGCGTAAACGTGAGTCAAACAACACGGCCAGGTCCAGTTGACGGGCATTCAGCATGGCCGTCAGATGGCCTGAGAGACTCTCCACCATGTGCAGGCGCACGTCCGGGTAGCGTCCACGCATGGCACGCATGAGCGGCAAACCCAACACGGCGGCAGTGGTGGGTGCCAGTCCGACGCTGACTGTGCCCGTCAGCCTTGCATGCTGCGCAGCACGCATGGCCTGGTCGGCATGGCGCAGTGTGAGTTGCGCTTCGCGGTAAAACGCCAGACCCGCTTCGGTGGCGGTCACCCCTTTCGGGCTGCGTTGCAGCAATCGGGTGCTCAACTCACTTTCCAGACGACTGATTTGCTGACTCAAGCCCGACTGCACCAATCCCAGATCCAGCGCGGCCCGGGTCATGCTGCCCAGTTCCACCACCTTCACAAAATAGCGCAGTTGCTTGAGTTCCATGCCGGCTGCCGCCAATTACTTGGCGTTGGCTTCTTTGCGTATGGCTTCGATCAGGTCTTTGCCAATGCGGGGTGCCATTTCCTCCTGCACCGGCAGCATGGCCTTGACCCACAGAGCTTTTTCTTGCGGTGTCGGGGTGTAAATGGTGGTTTTACCCGTGGCTTTGATCGCGGCGATGGCTTTTACGTTGTCTTCTTCTGCAATCTTGTCGTTGTACTCGGTTGCTTCTTTCATTGCCGCATTCAGTTCGGTGCGAATGTCAGCGGGTAGTTTGTCCCAGAACGCCTTGTTCGTGACCACCACATAGCCACTGAAGGTGTGGTTGGTCATGGTGACGTGCTTTTGCACTTCAAACTGCTTTTGGGTGTAAAGATTGGGCATGTTGCCGTCAGCACCATCGACGACACCGGTCTGCAGAGCTTGATAGACCTCGGAAAATGCCATGGTTTGGGGCATGGCACCGATAGATTTGAAGATGGCTTGATTCACCTTGGAAGAACTGATGCGAATCTTCAAGCCACGAGCATCTTCGGGCACATGCACGGGCCGGTTGGCGCTCAAGATACGAAAACCGGCATCCCAATAGGACAAACCTACATAACCATTGGGCTCGAGCTTTTTCAGCAAGGAGGCACCCAATGGGCCGCGCGTTACCCGGTGCAAGGCATCTTCATTGGGGAACATGTAGGGCAGATCAAACACCTCAAATTCCTTGATCCCAGCCGGACCGAATTTTCCCGGCACGGGGGCCAGCATTTGCACCGTGCCAATTTGCAGTGCTTCAAGTTCTTCCTTGTCCTTGAAAAGCATGCTGTTGGGGAACAACTCAACCTTGACCCGGCCTTTGGTACGCTCTTCGGCCCGCTTCTTGAAAAAAGCAGCCGCTTGTCCCTTGGGGGTATCGACCGCAGCCACGTGGGAAAACTTGATGACAATGGGCTCTTCGGCCCAAGTCGGCAATGCCAGCAAAAATCCGGTGGCCGCAGCCAGGGTTAATAGCAATTTCATGGGTTGTCTCCGTTTAGATAATTACGCAATGACGCAGCCTCGCATTGTCGAGCACCTGTGCGCTTGCTTGGGACGCTGTTGTTATTGGTATGCGCTTTAAAACTGATAGCGGCGCAAACCGCCATCGACCGGGATCACGGCACCGGTGATGTAGCTGGCGCGTGGACTGGCCAGAAAAGTCACCAGATCGGCCATGTCTTCGGGTTCGCCATAGCGGCCCATGGGAATCTCGTTGTCGCATTGCCACTGACGGTATTCGGGGGTGTAGTTACGGAAAATCTGTTCCGAGTGAATGCGCCCGGGTGGGACGCAATTCACGGTCACACCATGTGGCCCGACCATGCGCGACAAGCCTTTGGCCCAACTGTGGATGCCGGCTTTGGCGCAAAACGCGCCATTGGTGTGATCGGGCTCACTCTTGCCGGTGATGTTGATGATGCGGCCCCATTTGCGCGCAATCATCTGGTCAATCAGCGCATCGGCCACTTGGCGCGGACGGTGAAAATTCAGCGTGATGGCTTCCTGCCAGCGCTCTTCATCAACGTGCAGTTCCTTGAAGCTGCGCGAGCCCCCCGCGTTGTTGACCAGAATGTCGACATGCCCCAAGCCGGAGATTGCCGCCAGGGCCAACCGCTGCGCCGCATCTTCGGCGTACAAATCAGACTCGATGATGATCGGTGGCTTGCCACCTGCTGCCGCAATTTCATTGGCCACCGCTTCGAGCAACGGTACGCGGCGGGCTGAAATGGCCACGCGCACCCCCTCGGCAGCCAGCGCCAGCGCAATACCTCGGCCAATGCCGGTACTGCCCCCGGTCACCAGGGCGGTCTTGTCTGATAGTTGCATGTCCATGCAGTCTCCTCTTGTGGTTGTGATGAAGCTGCTACTGTAAGCGCCAACCCACAGCAGCAACAGGCTGGCGGTGGCATGAGGCCATCACAAATCGTGATGGCCGCTCGTAACGCAGCCACGGGGTGTCAGAGCGCATGGCATCGGCTAGCGCGTTTTGTGCGCCACGAAAAGAAAGGTACCGACTGTCAACCATTCTCAAACCGTGGCGTTGTGGGTGCAAGCCCGAACCAAATTTGGGCTCGCTTATGACGGTCCGAGCCACTGAGACTGTCGATTGATGAGTGAGTACCTCCCATGATGAATATCAAATCCGTGATTGCTACCGTATTGTTTGCGGCCGTTGCCGGCGCTTCGTTCGCTCAGGCTCCTGCCGCAGCGGCCCCTAAAGCGATGGCCCCCGCAACAACTGCGGCCCCGACCGATGCCATGGCAAAGCCCGCATCTATGGGTAAAACCACCCCGGTTGCCGACCCCAAAGATGCAGCTGCTAAACCCAAATCCAAGCACAAGGCTAAAAAAGCCCATGCTAAAAAGGCTGCGGCCAAACCTGCTGCCTGATACACCCAGATTAATCGCTGACGCGGTGCTTGTCTTCATCGACAGCCACCGCGTTTTTTTATGGGTTAAACCGGTTAAGTCCATTCCCATGGAAGAGATCCGTGGTCGAGCGAATTTCTGTCAAGCCGGATCAGGTCAATTCAAGCAGTAAGTCCTTGGCATTGACTGTTTCACCAGTGCGGACATGCACCGCATGCACGGTTGCATCGCGCTCGGCAGTCAGCATGGTCTCCATTTTCATGGCTTCAATTGACAGCAGCGAGGCACCCTTTAATACCTTCTGCCCAACTTTCACCGCCACCGTCACCACCATGCCGGGCATTGGCGCGCCCACGTGTTTGGGGTTGCCTTCCTCGGCCTTGGGTTTGGTTTTGCCAGCGCCCGCCAGTCCTGCTTTGTGTACACGCACCGTTCGTGGTTGGCCGTTGAGTTCAAAAAACACCTTGATCTTGCCTTCTTCGTCAACCGTGTCAGAGCGGCCTGTCTGGCGCACCACCAGTGTCTTGCCCTTGTCGATGTCGATGGCGATTTCTTCGCGGTCGAGCAAGCCATAGAAGAATGGCGACGTGGGTAAGAGCGAGACATCGCTGAACTCGCGGCGGTGCTCGGCGTAGTCCTTGAAGACTTTAGGGTACATCAGGTAGGAGGCCAAATCAGTGTCGCTGATCTGGCGGCCAACGATGTGCTCTGCCTCCTTGCGTTTGGCTTGCAGATCGACTTCTGGCAGAAGGTCACCCGCTCGGCCCGGCATCGGTGCTTCGCCACGCAGTACTTTCTTTTCCAGTGCTTTTGGGAAGCCATCCGGTGGAAAACCAAGTTCACCCTTGAACAGCGAGATGACTGATTCCGGAAACGTCACGTCGCGCGCCGGATTGCTGACATCCTGGGGTTTCAGGTCGTTGGCGACCATAAACAGTGCCATGTCGCCTACCACCTTGGAAGTTGGCGTGACTTTAACGATGTCTCCAAACAAAATGTTGACATCAGCATAAGCTTTAGAAACTTCAGGCCAGCGGTGCTCCAGGCCCATGGCGCGGGCTTGTTCGCGCAGGTTGGTGTACTGGCCACCTGGCATTTCGTGGTTGTAGACATCAGAGGTGCCACAACGAATGTCGGCCTCGAACGGCACATAGGCGCGTCGCACGCCTTCCCAGTAATGCGACAGTGCCTGCATGGCCTTCAGGTCCAGACCCGGATCGCGCGCCGAACCCGACAGGGCGGCGGCGATAGAGCCCAGGTTGGGTTGCGAGGTCAGGCCGCTCATGGCATCGAGTGCACCATCCACCGCATCGCAACCCGCGTCAATCGCCGCCAGCACCGAGGCACCTGAGATGCCACTGGTGTCATGGGTGTGGAAGTGGATTGGCAAACCCACCTCTTGTTTCAGCACGCGCACCAGTTCATGCGCGGCGCGCGGCTTGCAAACGCCCGCCATGTCCTTGATGCCAAGAATGTGCGCACCCGCTTTTTCGAGCTGCTTGGCCAGGCCGACGTAATATTTGAGGTCGTACTTGCTGCGTTTGGCATCAAACAAATCGCCGGTGTAGCACAGTGTGCCTTCGCACAGGGCACCGGTCTCGATCACAGCGTCCATCGCCACGCGCATGTTGTCGACCCAGTTGAGTGAGTCAAAGACCCGGAACACGTCGATCCCGTTGCTGGCTGCCTGCTGGACAAAGTAGCGCACCACGTTGTCGGCATAGTTGGTATACCCGACCGCGTTGGAGGCGCGCAGCAGCATCTGGAACAGAATATTTGGGGTGGCTTCGCGCAAGCGGGTGAGCCGCTCCCATGGGTCTTCTTTCAAGAAGCGCAGCGCCACATCGAACGTCGCACCGCCCCAGCATTCCAACGAGAAAAGTTGCGGCAACATACGCGCGTAATACGGCGCAATGGCGGTCATGTCGCTGGTTCGCATGCGGGTGGCAAAGAGCGACTGGTGTGCGTCACGCATGGTGGTGTCGGTCAGCAGCACTTGCGGCTGTTCTTTCATCCACTGTGCGAACTGCTTTGGGCCAAGTACTTTCAAGCGCTCACGCGTACCTGGGGGAATGGGTGCACAAAGATCGAGAACCGGTTTGACCGTCATCGACAGTGGCAAATTTGGCAATACCCGGCCCTTCATCTCCGGGTTACCGTTGATGGCCACATCGCCCAGGAACTTGAGTAGGCGGGTTGCCCGGTCCCGCCTTTTCTGAAAGTTGAATAGCTCAGGCGTGGTGTCGATAAAACGTGTAGTGCATTCGCCCGAGCGAAACAGCGGATGGGCGATGACGTTTTCAAGAAACTGCAGGTTAGTGGACAGACCGCGCACCCGAAATTCACGCAGAGCCCGATCCATGCGTGCAGCCGCTTCGTCAGGTGTATGCCCCCAGGCCGTTACTTTAACCAGCAGTGAGTCGTAATACGGTGTGATGACCGCCCCGGCGTAGGCGGTGCCCGCATCCAGGCGAATGCCGAAACCGGCAGCACTTCGGTAGACCGCGATCCGACCATAGTCTGGGGTAAAGCTATTTTCCGGGTCTTCGGTGGTGACGCGGCATTGCAGCGCATGGCCGCGCAGGCTGATGTCTTGTTGGAACGGGATAAATGAGTCTTCAGCACCGACCCGTGCGCCCTCAGTGACGCGAATCTGGGCCTTCACAATGTCAACGCCGGTCACCTGCTCTGTGACGGTGTGCTCGACCTGAATGCGTGGGTTGACCTCGATGAAGTAATACTTGCCGCTGTCAACGTCATACAAATACTCGACAGTTCCTGCATGGCTGTAGTGAGCTGCGCGGGCCAGTCGCAGGGCGGATTCACACAGCTCCTGGCGGCTCACTTCATCCATGTAAGGAGCGGGTGCTCGCTCAACTACCTTCTGGTTGCGCCGCTGCACTGAGCAGTCACGCTCAAACAGGTGCACCAAATTGCCGTGTTTGTCACCCAGCACCTGAACTTCCACATGACGGGCGCGTCGCACCAATTTTTCAAGATAAACCTCATCATTGCCAAAAGCGGCCAGTGCCTCGCGTTTGGCCAGTTCCATCATGGGTGCCAAATCGGCCTCGGTCTCGATGACCCGCATCCCACGCCCACCGCCACCCCAACTGGCTTTGAGCATGAGCGGGTAACCCACTGTCAACGCCATTGCCTTGGCACCTTCAATATCGTTGGGAAGCGCGCTAGTCGCAGGCACGACCGGTACCCCCGCAGCGACCGCGACCGCACGGGCTGCCACCTTATTGCCCAGGGTCCGCATGACATCACCTTTGGGGCCGATGAAGGCGATCCCGGCTGCTGCGCAGGCATCGGCGAAGTCCGGGTTTTCAGACAGGAAGCCGTAGCCAGGGTGAATGGCATCGACATTCGCCTCTTTGGCAATATGGATGATGTCGTCGATGTCCAGATAAGCCTGAATCGGCTTCTTGCC
>CAIYNH010000184.1 GCA_903927495.1 uncultured beta proteobacterium | reverse complement strand
TTCTTATTGGTGATGCTACAAGTCACCCGTTGATTGACTTGTACTTTGGGCCAATCAAGGTTTTACTCGAGTGTAAGGATGTGGAGGTGGTTCTGTTACTTGCTGGTGCCGTTGACGCAAGCCACGAGCCTGTGAAGATCCTGATCGAAGATGCAAGTTCGAAAGGGACGGTAGTCCGCCTGGGCCATGTCACTGCTGAAAATCGGGTTGAAGTTTTCTTGAAAGCACGGGAGCAGCGTCTTCACGGATGCCTTGATTTGATCGGCTCCGCAGCTGGGCAGTTACGGTCCATAGTCAATGCGGGATTGGCCCGAATTCAGTGTCACCACCTGAATTATTGCAATCCTCAGTATCCTGTCGATGAAATGGGCAACACACACATGATTACTGATAACGTCGTGTTTTCACCGCACTCAGAACAAGCTAGGATAGGTGGTCATGAAGGTATGTTTACAGTCAGCTGTTGGATGCCCCCGCTCATGCCAAGCGGCTCGGGTAAATCTTTCAGTCGCGAGAGATTTGGTTTGGATCCACGCAGCCTGTATTTGGTATTTGCGGCTTTGACTTCAAAGCTGGATCCCAATTCAGCAGACTTGTTTGTTCAGGCGCTCGAAAGGACAGCCGAAGATGTTAAGTTCTGGATCCTTTCCTACCCCGTACTTGGGGCGATCAAATTTATCGACAGTATGAAACAAAGTAGATTATGGAAGTCCGGGTTTGCATCTCGTGTGGCTAGGGGTCAGCATCTGCCAAAAGATCTTCACCTTGCCAGGCTGGCAGCATTCAGCAGTGGCCGAGGGGCTATCTTTCTGAATTTTTGTAGTACGCATCCAGCACACACAACACTACAAGAAGCTTTGGCTGCGGGGATCTTGGCGATTCATCTATTGCCGACTGCAGCAGCGTGTCCGCAACGCGCGCCAGCCAGCCTCATGGACAGTTTGGGGCTGGGCGATTTTGTTGCAAATAATGAAGATGATGCTTTGGGACTGCTGGAGTTTTTGAGCAGTCCAGCCCAGGATGCGATGCGAAAGCAGGTGGCGCAGGAATTGCAAGCGCAGCGCGATCGCCAAGAAGGCTTTTGGAATCAGAAATGGCTAGCGGCTGAACTTTTGAACGGATTTAGGCAGATTGCAGCAAATTCGCTTCGTGAGTTCCCTGATGGTGACCAGGCATCACGTAAGCATGTGGACGCACGGCTGCCCAACACATTCACTTCAGCGACTCATCGGTTGCCTGATACTGGCAGGGCGTGGAAACGGCTGATACCATTAGATCCGACTGATATGCTGAAATGTCTGATGGCGAACATTGACGGGAAAGGGCAATTTGATGAAGGGCAGATGCTGAAGGTCTACGACATATTGTGCTTTTTGTTGAAACAAAAGAAACTTCCAGAGGAGGTGCTTGGTGTTGGTGGCTTCTGTTTGGCGATTCGATGTGCTTCTCAGCATTGCAGTGGAACCGCAGACAGGGCCGGATTCGGAGTCCTGAAAGTGGAACACCACAAAGTCTACTTAAAGGGCCAGGGCAACAACGGTTACAACTCTGAAATTTTGAGGGGAGTTTATGGAGAAGCGGTTTTCAAACAGAGAATTGGACGGAACCCTTTTGTCAGGACTTGTGACAACCCAGAGACGGAGGGTGACTTGAGCTATCCAGTGGGATTTACAAAGCCTCAGGGCGACAGCGGTGAAGTAGTGGTGTTTAATTATCGAACGTTACTGCAAACTCAATTGCGAGATATCTTGAGACCTGAATTCAAGAGGTTTAAGGAATCAGGTGAATTGAGCGATGGTGTGCGCATCCTAATGCAGGTGCTTCTAAATGGACTAGGCCAGCTGAATGCACTTGGGAAAATCTCTCTGATGGATGTATCGCCTTCAAACATCTTCTTAGATGGCGACAATATATTAGAGAATAATCAAACTGCCATCGTGTTGAGTGATCTGGGGGGCGCTGCAGTGCATCAATTACCTGGTGGGACATCCAGTTTCCCACACCCACAACCACTGTCTCGACGTCATTCAACTGCTGTGAACCCTTTGAAGCACCAGCAAGGCAAGGGACACAAGGGCGGCAAGGCTGGCAAGGGGCACGGCAAGGCGTCCAGGCGAGCCAAGAGGATATTGGACACTGCTACGGGCCTTGATAGTGCATCTCGACCTTTGGAAGACCGCCAAGGCGCTCCAAAACATTCAGATCTTACTTTTTGGACCCATGAACGTGTAATGGATACTTTCCAAAAACGTGCAGAAAGAGCAGGCGCTTTGAACAGCATTCGCCCAGGGACACCACCGTTTGCGGATACTGCAGTGCGTCGCGAACAATTGACGGCAGCGCTTGGCGAACATATTGACAGATTCGGAGCAGTCCGAATTCTTCTGTATTATTTAGCGCCGCCGCCTGACATGTCGAAAGACGCCATAGAGGCTTGGGACACTGCGGCCAGGAACGCTTCGGTTTCAACCGATGCAATGGGCGCGTTCATTGCCGAAAGGATGTCAGATAAACTTCGACAAAACCATCCCAGCCAGCCATTGATGTGGCAACGCTTGCTTGAAAATTGAAATTAAACTCATACCTGGTAAGGGTGTCGGAGCTGTAGCTGGCGAAGATATGGCCGAAGGTGATGTTGCCGGAATATACGTATGTTCGTGTGTTCCCCGCAACGATCAAGGCATCAATTCACGATATGCAATAAGATTCCCAGAAGCAGATCCCCGAAATTCAGAACCATTGCTCTATGTTACTTGGTTTACTCCCAAGATGTCAGTGAGGTGGCACATTGACCAAAAGCTGTCTTTCACAATAGTGTCGTCACCGAGTAAGTCAGACAGTGTCAGTGATGCCAGCGATCATAGTGCCAGTGTTACTGAATGAATCACTGG
>CAIYNH010000183.1 GCA_903927495.1 uncultured beta proteobacterium | reverse complement strand
TGAACATGATCAATCAGGCCGACAAACCAAATTTCGGAGAGGGCGTGTACACCAGCGTGTCAGACCCTACCCGTCGCGGTGCCGATGCCGCCAGTCCACCCAAGGACTGGACGATTCACCGACCTGCTCCTGAAAAAGTGCAAGACCCGCCGCCGGTGCCGATATCCAAGGTTCTCATGGATCACATCAAGTCACTTTGGTTGGCCAGCGCTGGTGCGGTGCAAGTGCAGCAGCAAGTTAAAAATCAGGTGGATATGACGCATGCCAATGTGCACGTGGCTAGCGGAGTCGTCGCCACTGAGGTGTTCACCTACTCACCAACCAAGATCGTCAAGCCGGGCAAGACGCAGACCTGATTCCATTGCTAAATCATTCTTGTCGTTGCTGGGCTTTGTCTTGCTATGGCGATGCCTGCGGCTTGACCCCAAGTCACGAATGGTTGAGCAATGGAATGTGCGGCGGTGCTGTGGCGCTTGGTGCTGGTCTCAGTTGAAAGCCAGAAATTCGTCCATCGGGCAGTTTCTCTAGCACCCAGCACTGCTCATGAAAAGCCGCTACGGTTGATCGATGTGCTATTGAAATAATAGCTCCATGTGCTTGTTTGACGTGCTTTATAAGGCGTTTGTATAGCTCAACTTCAGTGGCTTCGTCGAGCCCGCTGGTGGCTTCGTCGGCCAGCACCCACTTTGGTTTTTTCAGCAGTACGCGGGCAATCGCCAGGCGTTGCTGCTCACCCCCGGAAAGGGTTTGACTCCAGGCTCTGGTCTGATCAAGTTGGGCTACCAGGTCGGGCAACAGGGCTGCATGCAAGGCTTGCTCCAGTTCAGTGTCGCTGTAACGCGCGGGCGTATCTGGATAAGCCAGTGCCACTCGCAAGGACCCGTTTGGGAAGTACGGACGCTGCGGGATGAACATCACATCGACCGGGCGCTCAATGTGACCACTGGCAAATGGCCAAATACCCGCCAGGGTGCGAAACAAAGTTGATTTTCCGCTGCCCGAAGATCCTTGCAGCAGCACGCTTTCGCCAGCTTGGGCGCAGAAGTGGGCTGCGGCCAGTAACTGTGTACCGTCGGGCAAATACAGGTTCAGCTGGTGGCCCGAAAGTGCTTCTGAATCAGTAGCTATAAGTGATTTATTCACGGGCTCTAGAGACTGAAAAGATAACTCAAAACTGGTAAGACGATCGGTGGTCGCGCGCCATGCCGCCAGACTGCTGTAACTATCGACAAACCAGCTCAATGCCCCCTGTACCTGACCAAAAGCACTGGAAATTTGCATCAGCTCACCCAACTGGATGGCCCCGCTGAAAAAGCGCGGTGCTGCCACTACAAACGGAAACACCACCGCCGCTTGCCCAAAAAAGCTGGTGAACCAGATCAGGTTTTTTTGTTTTTTTATAAGCGCCAGGTAATTGGCCAGAACCCGGCCAAAACGTTGATCCAGTTGACCTCGTTCGACGGTCTCGCCTCGATCCAGCGCGATCGCCTCGCTGTACTCACGCACCCGCACCATGTGGTGCCGAAAGTCGGCCTCCAGGCGTTGCTGCTCAAAGTTGAGCTTGATCTGTGGTCGGCCAATGTAATGCGTCAGCACGCTGCCGGCCAGGCAATACAGCAGCGCCATCCAGACCATGAAGCCAGGAATATCGTAAGAAGTGCCTGCCAGCGTGAACACAAAACCCCCTGAGAGCCCCCACAAAATCCCGACAAAACTGACCAAAGTCACCACTGCGTTGAGCAAGCCCATGGACAGCGACACAGTCAAGCTGGTGAACTGGTTGATATCTTCCTGAATACGCTGGTCGGGGTTGTCGGGGTGCTGGACGTCGGTGTTGGGTCGGGCCATGAAGCGGCGCAATTCCAATTGGTAGAAAGCCTGATTTGACAGCCAGCGCTGCAAGTAGTGGCCCGTCATCCAGGCACGCCAGCGCATTTCCAGCACTTGTGTCAGATAAAACTTGTAGACGGCGATGATGATGAAGGCTAGCGCCAAGTAGCTGAAACGCCCCAGTTGCGCCCAGAACACACTGGCATTTTTGTCTTGCAGTGCGTCGTAAAACAACTTGTTCCAGTCGTTAAACAGCACCGCCATGAACACCAACCCCAGATTCAGGGCCACGATGGCCGCCAGCAAAGCGCGCGCCTGCCACTTCTGGTTGGACTCAAAATAGGGTCGGCACAGGGCCCAGGCTTGCGCCGAAAAGGTGTTGAAGGCCTGGTGCTTTTGCGAGAAATTCATTCGGGTCATCTGCCTATCCATTGCGCACGCCGCTTGCCACATGACCCGATGGCACGTGCTGGGCGGCCGATTCGATATGGCCGGTCTGGTCATCAAAGAAAAAATCGGGTTCAAACTCGCGTAAAAACTCGCCCTTGGGCAGGCCACCCAGAAACATGGCCTCGTCGACCTCGATGTTCCAGTTCATCAGGGTGCGAATGGCCCGTTCATGGGCTGGGGCGCTACGGGCAGTGACCAGTGCGGTGCGAATTCGCATGGCCGGGGTTCCGGCATTTTGCAGGCGTTGCAGGGCAAACAGCAGCGGCTTGAACGGGCCGTCAGGTAAGGGTAGGGCGGCTTTGTCGGTCTCGTGCTGCTGAAACGCGCTCAACCCTTGCGTTTGGTAGACCCGTTCAGCTTCGTCGCTGAACAGCACAGCATCCCCGTCAAAAGCAATGCGTACCTCAAAGGGATGCGCTTCGCTGGCGTGGGCTGACCGAGGGTAAACCTGCGCCGCTGGCACGCCCGCATCCAGCGCGGCACGCACATCACTCAGGTGGGTACTTAAGAAAAGGTTGGCATGCAGTGGCCTGAGGTAGCGCCAGGGTGTTTGCCCGCGCGTGAAACTGCCGCGCTCAATGGCTAGGCCGTAATGCTGCGCAGATCTGAATACCCGCATGCCAGAGACCGGGTCGTTACGCGACAAGATCACCACTTCGACCGGTTGACTCGGCTTGGTAGTGTCCGAACCCTGGTTAAATGCCAACAGCTTTTGCACCAGCGAAAAGGCCACACCGGGCTTGGCTGGTTGGTCGAGCCGTTGCAATTGCAGCGCCATGTAGGCACGGTCATCGCTTTGCTCAAAAACTTCGTTTTCTTCTTCGAAATCAAAGAGTGCACGGCTTGAGATTGCCACCACCAGTTTGCCGTCCAGCGAGACACTCATGACTGCAAAAACAATTGATAAACCGGGTTGGCGGTTTCTTCAACATACGGATAGCCCAGCGTGGTCAGAAATTCGGCAAAGGCTGCGTTATCAGGTTCAGGCACCTGCAAGCCGACCAAAATGCGGCCATAGTCGGCACCCTGGTTGCGATAGTGGAACAGGCTGATGTTCCAGCCGGGCCGCATCATGCTCAAAAACTTCAGCAGTGCGCCCGGACGTTCGGGAAACACAAAACGCAGCAATCGCTCATCATTTGATAGTAATGAATGACCGCCCACCATGTGTCTTATGTGTTCTTTGGCTAATTCATCGTGGGTCAGATCGATTGTTCGAAAGCGCTGTTTGCTGAGGTGAGCGGCAATTTTTCCGGACTCTCCCTTGGCTGCCGTGGTCAGACCGACAAACACGTGGGCCTGCTTTGAGTCGCTGATGCGGTAGTTGAACTCAGTCACATTTCTTAAAGTCTTGGGTCCACCAAAGCTGGGCAGATCGCTGATCAGTTCACACAAGCGCCGGAAACTGCCTCGCTCTTCAGGAATGGTCACAGCAAACAGCGCCTCGCGTTCCTCGCCAACTTCGGCGCGCTCGGCGACAAAGCGCAGGCGGTCAAAGTTCATGTTGGCACCACACAAGATGGCGGCATAGGTTTCGCCCTTGGTCTTGTGGGTGGCCACGTACTGTTTGACTGCGGCCACTGCCAAGGCACCAGCAGGCTCGACAATGCTGCGGGTATCGACAAACACGTCTTTGATGGCTGCACATACCGCGTCGGTATCCACCAAAACGTAGTCGTCCACCAATTCGCTGGCAATACGAAAGGTTTCTTTGCCCACCAGTTTGACCGCAGTGCCATCCGAGAACAGGCCGACATCAGCCAGGGTCAGCCTTTTTTTGGCGGTGACGGATTGCGCCATGGCATCCGAGTCGTTCATCTGCACACCTATGACCTTGATGTCAGGGCGTAGCGCCTTGATGTAATTGGCCACGCCCGAGATCAATCCGCCGCCGCCGATGGCCACAAATACCGCGTCCAGTCGCCCCTGGTGCTGACGCAACAGTTCCATGGCAATCGTGCCTTGGCCAGCAATCACATCCGGGTCGTCAAATGGGTGCACAAAAGTCAGACCCTCTTTTTTCTCCAGTTCCACTGCGTGACCGTAGGCATCGGAATAGCTGTC
>CAIYNH010000182.1 GCA_903927495.1 uncultured beta proteobacterium | reverse complement strand
TTGATGCCACTCCGCTGGTCAAACAGAACTTTGTGGGAAGCGCGATTCCAAAGCTTTAGAGGAAAGGAGTAGCGTACCTACTGGACGCCGTAGCGCAACAGGCGCTGGGCGTCAATGATTCGGATATCGCGTTTGTCGATTTCGATGAGGTTTTCTTCCTCCAATTCACGCAAAACTTTGGAAAAATATTCTGGCGTAAGGGACAAACGTGAAGCGATTGTCGCTTTGGTAACCGGGAGCGACACGGTAATAACCTCATTTGTTGCGCAATCGCGGATCTCGTTTTCACGCAAAAGATAGCCGATAACGCGCTGCATACCACTGTGCAAGGCGCCCGACTCAATGTCATGAACCAGGCCGTGCAAACGACGAGAAATACCTGCAAGCATCTTCATTGAAAACCGCGGGTCTCGTTCGATCTCAGCAAGAATTGCATGTTTACTGACGGTCAGCAGGAGTGTGCTGGATAAAGCCTCCGCATTCAAAATATATGATTTGCCAGTGAACATAAGCGCTTCGGCAAAACTCTGACCTGGGCCAACGAGCTCGATCACTTTTTCGTGCCCTGCGGGAGAAATGGCAAATAATTTCACCTGCCCGGAAATGACTACATGAAACTCTTCACAGGGTTCCCCAAATCGGAAAATTGTGTCTGAACGGGCCAATCTACGAACTTGGCAGCCCTGCGCAGCTCGACTCAATTCAAGTGGCGAAAGGTCACCAAACAGCGGGAGAACTGCCAGGAAACGCGGTATGTTGAACTCATCGACGTCCATGCGATTTTCTCTGTATAGGCCATGCTTGGGAATCCCATTGTAAATGGGCGAAAACCTGGCGATTTCACCCCAACGTCAAAAACAAAAAACCCGCATAACGCGGGTTTTTTGTTCCGACTCAACTTACTTGAGCGACAGAACCCAGGCGACTAGCTTCTTGCTTTCAGCTTCATTCACTTGTGCGTTGGCAGGCATTGGCACAGGGCCCCACACGCCGGCACCGCCCTTGATCACTTTAGCTGCGAGCATATCGGCAGCTTTGGCATCGCCGGCATACTTTTTGGCAACATCTTTGTAGGCAGGGCCCACAACTTTTTTATCTACTGCGTGGCACGCCATGCAATTCTTAGCCTTTGCAAGCGCCTCATCGGCAAATGCCGGACTGATCACTGCGAAAGTGGCCGCAACTGACATAACAGCCAAAATAGTACGTTTCATTTCTTATCCTTTGGGTTTGATTGTGGGGAGCTCTTGCGGATGAGCCGCAATCCTTGAACGGGACTAAGGTATCGGTGGTTGACCACTCCGCCAGCAGAGAATAGCAGATCACACAAAAAATTGATTTGATCTATATTAGGTTGCCGCTTCTTTGTAGCAGGGGCTTCAAATCATCCACTCCCAATGCGAACTTTTGCTAACACCGTTTACCTTCAAACATCACCGCATGACCACTGAACGCCTGAAATCAGAAAGCCCGAATCCTTATCCGGTCTATTGCCATTCTTGCGACCCTATCGCATTCGAATAGTACTGGCATTCGTTTTTTTGGTCATGGCTGCCGTTGCGACATTGGCCTTTCCACTGGCCTTGCGCAGCCTGATCGATAGCGGTCTGACAAGGGGGGACAAGGGTGAGCAGTTGATGGCCATGCGAGAGCACTTTGGCGCATTGTTCGGAGTCGCTGTCGCGCTGGGAATGTTTTCCGCCGCCCGTTTCTACATGGTGAGCTGGTTGGGGGAGCGAGTGACAGCTGACTTGCGAAATGCGGTTTATAGCCACGTCTTACGCCAAAGTCCGGAATTCTTTGAAACCACGCAGACGGGGGAAGTACTGTCACGGTTGACTGCCGACACCACTCTGGTGCAAACCGTTGTCGGCTCATCGTTGAGCATGGGGCTGCGAAACTTGGTCATGGGGGTGGGAGCACTCAGCGTGTTGATCTGGACAAACCCCTATGTCATGTTTCAAGTCCTAGGTATATTGATTTTGATAGTGCTACCAAGTTTGTGGTTTGGTCGACGGGTACGCAAGCTTTCACGCGCAAGTCAAGACAGGATTGCTGACTCCAGCTCAATTGCGGCTGAAGTTCTTAACGCCATTCCAGTCGTTCAAAGCTACACGGCCGAGGAGCGTGAAACGACACGTTTTGCCAACTCCACCAGCAACGCCTTTGACACTGCAGTTCGCCGCGCGAAGGCCAGATCAGGACTTGTGGCATTCATCATTATCGCCACGTCGGCAGCTCTCCTGTGGGGGCTCTACCAGGGAACGCAAGCCGTCGTCGCCGGACGCATATCGGCCGGACACCTAGGGCAAACTGTGGTTTACGTCATCATTCTTGCGAGCGCGTTTGCTATTCTTGGCGAGGTCTATGGCGACCTGCTGCGCGCTGCCGGTGCCACGGAGCG
>CAIYNH010000181.1 GCA_903927495.1 uncultured beta proteobacterium | reverse complement strand
GGTGTTTTTGATCAACAGGCAAATCGGCGTGCCGGTGGTTTTTCCATCATACACGCCCGACAAAATTTCAACCGCATCTGGCTCATTGCGCTGGGTAACAAACTTGCTGGTACCCGGGCGTCGCCGATCAAGGTCGGGCTGAATATCAGCCTCACTGAGCGCCAAGCCCGGCGGACAGCCGTCTATCACACAGCCAATGGCCGGGCCGTGGGATTCACCAAAATTGGTGACTGCGAATAGTTTTCCGAAGGTATTGCCGCTCATAGGGCGCGATTATCCCAGAGCCAGCGGAATTCGGGGCGTTCAGTAATTTTGATAAGCGGCTGACCCAAAACCGCCAAACATGGAATAAGCACTGCTTTGCGTGGAAGTCGCTGTTTGCTGTAAGGCGGTCAAGGCGCTTTGCTGGCTCTTCAGCACTGCGGCGCGCTGACTCAGGGAAGTCAACGAGCCACTGAGACTACTGCCCGTGGTCAACTCCTGGGTTGCCGCCTTGTCAACTTGTTGCCCAATTTTGGTCAAGGTAGTCTTGACGCTGGTCGGATCGGCTTTTTGGGCGGCTTCAAATTTTTTGGCATCCAGTGCCAGCGTGCCATCAGCGGCCATGCTAAAGCCAATCTTTTTCAGTGCATCGATCGTGGCACTGCTCTCTGACACTGTGCGCGCCAGGTTCTTCCCGACTCGGCCCGCACTTTGTGACGCGCCAGGGTCAGCCGTCACAGTCGCTGTGGTCTTGGCCGTTGTGACAGCTCCATTGAAGGCACTCAAAAAATTATCAGCAGCCGTCTTGACGTTGGCGTTAGTGCTGTTGGCAGTCAAGCCGCCCAGCGTGTGCGCGGCCAATTGGGCACCGGATACGCTGGACTGGAGTTTTCCCAGTGACGAGAGTTGCGCCGAGGTGGAATCAACTTGGGTCTGAATTCTCTTCTCGGCTTTTTGCAACCCGGCTGAACCCGCACCTGCCACAGCGCTGGCGGACTGCGTCGAAGGCGACAAACCCAGATAAGCTTTAGCCGTATTGGCTGTGGCGATGTCGTTGATATTCATGGCGTACCTTCCACTGTTTGCGAAATAGACCGAGCACTTTAAGTTTAATCCTATTCGGACTTCTCCATAAAAATGCGGGACCAGCGCTCAGCGAGCCCTAAACCAGAGTCGGCGCGTTGTCTGGCTCCTGCCCTTCAGGCCAATCATGAATGTAGGCCTTCAGCATCTTGTTCTCGAAATTTTGGCTATCCACCACCGCGCGAGCCACATCGTGGAAGCTGATCACACCCATCAGCAAGTTTTTGTTCATTACCGGCATGTAGCGTGAGCGGCGCTCCAGCATCATGCGTCGTACTTCATCCATATCGGTCTCTGTGGTGCAGGTCAACGGCTCATTATCCATGGCAGAGCGTACGATGGTATTGCCTACAACACCCTCAAATTTCACCAAAAACTGGGTGATTTCGCGAACCGTCAGCATTCCGGCCAGTTCGCCGTGCTCCATTACTACCAACGATCCTATGTCACGATCGACCATCTGCTTGAGTGCGTTCATGAGGGGTTCATCGGGGGTAGCGGTGTAAATCGTACCGCCCTTGATGCGCAAAATATCACTGACTTTCATAGTGCTCCTTGTAGTGGATCGATACCGATGAATCGGTTGAAGGATCCGAAATATAGCCCACAATTCGACTGTCGATACCAGTGATTTCCCGACTGTCGGATCGCTGGTTAAAAATAGCGGTAAATTGTCTCATTTGTTCCACCCTGAAAGACCTCCATGCCCGGCTACGCTGATCCCGGTTTTGACACTCTGGCCCTGCACGCAGGTGCCGCCCCTGACCCTGCCACCGGTGCCCGCGCGGTACCCATTCATCTGACCACCTCATTTGTCTTTGAGTCAAGTGAACATGCCCAGTCACTCTTTAATCTGGAACGTGCCGGCCATGTGTACAGCCGCATCAGCAACCCGACCAATGCCGTTTTGGAGCAGCGCATCGCGGCACTTGAAGGCGGCATTGGTGCCATCTCAGTAGCCAGCGGCCAGGCTGCACTGCACCTCAGCATTGCCACCCTGATGGGTGCCGGCAGTCACATTTTGGCAAGCACTGCGCTGTATGGCGGCAGTCAGAACCTGCTGCACTACACGCTGCGTCGCTTCGGCATTGAGACCACATTTGTAAAACCCGGTGACATCGACGGTTGGCGCGCCGCCGTTCGCCCCAACACCAAGCTGTTTTTTGGAGAAACCGTCGGGAACCCAGGTCTGGATGTGCTGGATATTCCAACGGTCTCGGCCATTGCCCACGAGGCTGGCGTACCGCTGCTGGTGGACTCGACCCTGACCACGCCCTGGCTGATGCAGCCGTTTGACCATGGTGCCGATCTGGTTTACCACTCTGCCACCAAGTTTTTGAGTGGCCACGGCACCGTGATTGGGGGCTTGG
>CAIYNH010000180.1 GCA_903927495.1 uncultured beta proteobacterium | reverse complement strand
CAATAAGGGCGCGGATAAGTTCGCCATGATAGTGACTAACGCACCAATCGGGCCTATCTTCTGAAGATCTGAAGCGAATTAAACTGCTAGCACAGGTGCCAACCAGCAAGGCGCGTTGGTCGGGTAAGCCAAGCTCGCCTTTCCTGACTCGGATGCCACCGGTTTTTTGTTGGCAGAACTGCTCAAGTGGATCAATCACCACGTAGGAGAAGCGCATCTGCGACGGTACCTACAGCCGTTGCCGTGATTTTGACACCGGTGGCGATAAAAGTGACTGCTGCATCAGCCACAGTCACCACAGCAAAGGATTGCAGTGTCAGGAAGAGCATACCGCAGAGGCCCATAGCTGGCTGAAAATGCCTAATTGAGGCGAGCACGTTAACTTCAAGGCCGGTCCGTGTTTCGAATTGACCTACCGCGCGCCCAATATCCTTGCCAAGGCGATGCGCCCTGGATCAGGGACAATGCACACTTTATGACCTTTGACGGGTCAGTATCGTGAATTTGGAGAGTATCCCTTGTCTCAAATGAATGCCACTGTGCAAGCTGTCAGTGTCGACGCTGCTTCTGTGATGACCCCGATTGAATTGCGCGCCAGCTTCTCTTTGGCGTCGATTTTTGCCCTGCGCATGCTGGGACTTTTTCTGATTTTGCCGGTGTTCGCCATGGAGGCCGCCAGGTATCCAGGAGGCGATGACCCGGCCATGGTTGGCTTGACCATGGGCATTTATGGTCTGACACAAGCAATGCTGCAGTTCATCTATGGGCTGGCATCTGACCGTTTGGGGCGTAAGCCCGTCATTGTCTTTGGTCTGTTGGTGTTTGCTGCGGGCAGCGTGGTTGCCATGCTGGCCCATGATTTGACCTGGTTGGCCATTGGCCGTGCGGTGCAGGGTGCGGGTGCGGTGTCGGCGGCGGTCACGGCTTTGCTGGCAGATTTGACCCGTGATCAAGTTCGTACCAAATCCATGGCACTGGTTGGGGCCAGCATCGGTTTGATGTTTGCTTTGTCGCTGGTGGCGGCACCGGTGCTGGACGCGCAGATCGGCTTGGTTGGCATTTTTGCTTTGACCGGGGTTTTGGCCTTGGCTGGCGTAGCGGCGGTGATTTGGTGGGTGCCGACAGAGCCTTTGCAACACAAGAATCAGCCACGCGGTCGCCTGGCTGATGTGATTCAGTCAATGCCTTTGATGCGCTTGAACTTTGGCGTGTTTGTGCTGCACGCCGTGCAATTGGCCATGTGGCTGGCGATTCCGGCGATGCTGGTGCAGGCCGGGCTGAGTCGCGATCACCATTGGTGGGTTTACCTGCCAGCCGTATTGGGTTCGTTTGTGGTCATGGGTGGGACATTGTTTAAATTGGAAAAGCGAGGTTATTTGCGGGCGATGTTTTTGACATCCATCGCTTTGACGGCACTGGTCGAGCTGGGTTTATGGATGCTCGCCGTTGGCACGCCCAGCGTGGGTGCATTGGCTACTTTGTTGTTTGTCTTTTTTTATGCGTTTAACGTGCTGGAGGCCAGCCAACCCAGCATCGTCTCCAAGCTGGCGCCGACCAACGCCCGGGGGGCCGCCATTGGTCTCTACAACACCTTGCAATCGCTGGGTTTTTTTGCCGGAGGTGCGATGGGTGGTTGGCTTGTGAAAAACGGCGGAGCCAATAGTCTTTTTGCTGTGTGTGGCAGCTTGATGCTGTTGTGGCTGCTGGTGGCCTGGCCAATGCAGACCCCCGCTGTAATCTCGCCTGCCCCCGCAAAAGCCGGATAAACTGAAGGCTTGCGCGTAATTTAGGAATAACTATGGCATCTGTTAATAAAGTGATTCTTGTCGGCAACTTGGGGCGCGACCCCGAGGTGCGATCTTTTCCCAGCGGGGATCGGGTTGCCAATGTCACCATTGCCACCACCGACAAGTGGAAAGACAAGCAGTCCAATGAAATGCGTGAAGCAACCGAATGGCACCGTATTGTCTTTAATGGCCGCCTGGCTGAAATTGTCGAGCAATACTTGCGCAAGGGCTCGCAAATCTACGTTGAAGGAAGTTTGCGGACACGCAAATGGACCGATAAGGACGGTGTCGAGAAATACACCACCGAAATTCGTGCCGACCAGATGCAAATGCTGGGAAGCCGTCAGGGCATGGGGGCACCGTCTGGCGAAGAAGATGGCTATGGGGCTCCGGTCAGCAACAGCTATGCCCGCCCGACACCGGCATCGCGCCCAGCCCCCATGGCTGCGGCACAGCGACCGGCAGCGGTTGCTGCTGCGCCGCAGCCCCCCAGCAGCTTTGACGATATGGATGACGACATTCCGTTTTAGAGTTCAATTTTTGAGGTCTGTTGCAAATTTTCTTCTAAAGCCCTGATTCCTCAGGGCTTTTTTTGTGATTTTGAATGCTCTTTTTGTACTGGTGGGAGTATTCAAATATACTATGCCCAGTATTTTGAAGGATGCACATGCGACCCCATTTTTTGTCAGACGTGATCTACCGTGCCAGTGCTTTTGGTTGCACGGCGGCTGCCGTTGGTGCTTTGCTGGCGCTGCCAGTTTCGGCTGCTTCGCCGCCGCAAGTTAGTACCGTAGCAGTGCAACTGAAGGCGGTAGGGCAGGGTTTTGAAATGGACGGGGTGGTCCAGCCCGTGAAACAAAGCACGGTGTCGGCTCAGGCTTCGGGGCGCATCGTGTCCCTGCTGGTGAAGGCGGGTGACAAGGTGCGTGCCGGCCAGTTGTTGACCACAATTGATGACAGTGAGGCGCAAACCGGGGTGCAGCGCAGTCAGGCCCAACTCGCACAAGCGCAAGCCGATTTGCGCAATGCTCAGACCAATTTTGAGCGCGCGCGTGAATTACGGACCCAGGGTTTTGTCAGTGCTGCTGCGCTCGACACCGCAGACACTCAACTCAAATCCGCTCAGGCTGGGCGCGATCAAGCCAGCGCTGGCACCAAACAGTCCAGCCTGATGCAGGGTTTTACGCGCGTTACGGCCCCGTTTGATGCCTGGGTGTTGCAAACACAAGCTGAAGCCGGTGACCTGGCAGTGCCGGGTAAGCCGCTGTTGACGCTGTACGCGCCCTTGCCTTTGCGGGCGGTGGTACAGGTGCCAGTGTCGCGCGCCAGCCAGGTCCTGGCTAGTAGTGTGATTGAAGTGCAGTTGCCACTGGCTGATGGTGCATTGCAGTGGTCCCAACCAGTCAGCAGCAGCCACGTTCCCACGGCCGATGCGGTATCGCAAACCATAGAGTGGCGGCTTGAGTTGTCACCTCAGTCCAGCAAGACCTTGCTGCCGGGCCAGCAAGTGCGGGTTCGCTTTGCAGCAGGGCAGGCACAGCGTTTGTTGGTACCGGCTGCGGCCGTGCTGCGCCGGGGTGAGCTCACCGCGGTGTACGTGGCATCTGGCAAAGGCTTTGTGCTGAAGGTGGTGCGCCTGGGCAATGAACATGGCAAAGAGGGTATGGAGGTTTTGGCCGGTCTGAATGCGAGCGATCGGATTGCGACGGACCCGGTTCAAGCCGGACTAATGGGTGCGCAAGCTGCTGGCGTGATCGCTGCCGGGCAGTAACATGAGCAAGTCAAGTCAAGCCCCATTGGGCATCTCCGGTCGCATCGCCAAATCTTTCAAGGTCAACGCCATCACCCCCTTGCTGGCATTGGTGGCCTTGCTGCTGGGTTTGTTTGCGGTGCTGGTGACACCGCGAGAGGAAGAGCCGCAAATCAACGTCACGATGGCCAATGTATTGATTCCTTTTCCTGGTGCCAGTAGCGTCGATGTGCAAAATATGGTGGCACGTCCGGCCGAGCAGGTCTTGAGCCAGATTGCCGGCATTGAACATACTTATTCTGTGGCACGCCCCGGAATGGCGGTGCTGACGGTGCAGTTCAAGGTCGGTGTACCACGCACCGAGGCGCTGGTGCGGTTGTACGATGTGCTTAACGCCAATCAGAATTGGTTGCCGCGCGACTTGGGCACACTGTCTCCGATTGTGAAGCCCAAAGGTATTGACGATGTGCCGGTGCTGGCAGTGACTCTGTGGAGTCGTGATGCGCTGGCTGCTTCCGAATTGGAACGTGTTGCCCATGCAGTTGAGGCAGAGGTCAAGCGTGTGCCTGGCACCCGTGAGGTAGAAACCATAGGCGGCCCCGGATTGGCGGTGCATGTCTGGCTGGACCCGGTGCGCCTGCGCGAGCGAGGTGTGGATGTGATGCAACTGAAGGCATCACTGGCGGCCTCCAATGTCGGAATGCCCTCTGGCGCAGTGTTTAATACCCAGGCCTCGTCGGCGCAGATGCTGACGGTTGAAACTGGTGAGTTTTTGCACTCGGTGGGCGATGTTGGTGACTTGGTCGTGGGTGTCAGCAAAGGTTTGCCGGTGTTTTTGCGCGAAGTAGCGCGCATTGAAGCCGGGGCCCAGTTGCCGACGAAATATGTCTGGTTCACACCCGGTGCCACGGCTGAAAAACTGCTGACTGATGCCGCGCCAACCGGTGCTGTTTATCCGGCTGTGACACTGACGGTGACCAAAAAACCCGGCACCAACGCGGTCGATGTTTCAAGTGCCGTGCGTGCACGCATCCAAGAGCTGAGTAACACCCTGATCCCCGTCAACATCGAGACCACCATAACCCGTGACTATGGCGAAACTGCCGCTGAAAAAGCCAATAAGCTGATTCAAAAGCTGGCATTCGCAACGGGTTCTGTGATTTTGCTGGTCGGTTTTGCTTTGGGACGTCGTGAAGCCGTGATCGTCGGATCTGCCGTGATTTTGACTCTGACCGCAACATTGTTTGCGTCGTGGGCCTGGGGTTTTACACTGAACCGGGTGTCGCTGTT
>CAIYNH010000179.1 GCA_903927495.1 uncultured beta proteobacterium | reverse complement strand
GGGTGCCATGCTTTGAAGTACCCGCCCGGGTTGAGCAGGTATTGGCCGAACTTGAACGCCGCGCGCTGGGCCAGGTGCTGCCACCCCAGATGTTTGATGAGCAGGTGCTCAACCGCATCCACAGCCCGCGCTACCTTGAATTCTTGGCTCATGCATGGGAAGAATGGGTCGCCCTCGATGCCGCGAATGCTGATCGGGATGCCTTTGCCTCGGTCTGGCCGGTGCGCACGCTTCGTTTCGATGTATTACCCAGCAACTTTTCGGCGCGCATGGGTTTGTTTTCAATGGATGCGGGCACGCCCCTGACATCGGGGTCCTGGGCGGCGGCACGTGCCGGGGCCAACTGTGCTCTGAGCGCGGCTCAGGCAGTGGCTGACGGTGCAAGATCGGCGTTTGCTTTGACCCGCCCGCCTGGTCACCATGCGGGTGCTGACTTTTTTGGTGGTTATTGCTTTTTGAACAATGCTGCGTTGGCGGCACAGCGGCTGCTCGATCAAGGTTGCGAGCGGGTAGCCGTGCTGGACCTTGACTACCATCACGGCAATGGCACACAGGCCATTTTTTATGATCGGTCAGACGTTTATTTCACCAGCATTCACGGCAACCCAGCCACCGAATACCCGTTTTATCTGGGTTACGCCGATGAGTTGGGAGAGGGAACAGGGTTAGGTGCCAATCTAAATTTTCCATTGCCCCGTGGAACTGATTTTGCGACATGGTGTGCAGCCTTCAAGCAGGCTTTGCACGGTATCAAAACTTATGGCGCGCAGGCGCTGGTGGTGTCTTTGGGTTTGGATACTTTTATTGACGATCCGATTTCGGGGTTCAAACTCTGTAGTGAAGACTACTTGCGCATTGGTGAATATCTGGCCAAATTGGGCTTGCCTACCGTCTTTGTTTTTGAGGGGGGTTACGCTGTGAAGGCGTTGGGTATCAACGCCGTCAATGTGTTGGAGGGGTTTGAGCAGCAGATATGCTTGAGTCGATGATTTCCATTCATTAACCCATCTATTTGATGTGAATGGCCTGTAACGCTTGACAGGTAAGCGTAAGGCGCTATTGTTTTTATTCCAGGTTTTGTAGTCAAAACCTTTCTTCGAAGTGAATTCACGGTGCTTGCCTCAGGCCTCGAGCCGGTAATGCATTTGCAAGAACTGTTTGAATTGCTTGACGACGCTCAGGGCATTGTTGATCTGATCGCGCTCCAGCGTGCTCAGCGTATTGAGTTGCAGCAGGTTGCCGACCGGCTGCTCTAAGGCGCTTTGACGCAGGTTGTTGCGTAACTTGATGGTCATCAACAGATGCAGGGTTTCTTCTAGATCGCGTGCCAAAGTAGCTGTCAACACGTGCTGGTTGGCCAATGCCCGCAGGCGATCCACGGTGCTCAGAGCGTCTAGTCGGTACTCCAGTGCCAGGGCACGCGCGCCGTGAACGATCGCAAAGGTGCCGAACTTTTTCAAGTCAAAGGTTTCAGGTTCCCGGTCATGCCAGTGCGTCAATCGGGTCAGCCATCCGGTGCCAGGCAGGCTGAACTGGTTCACCGCACTAGCCATGCGAGCAATAAAACTGTTACTTCCGTGGGCCAGGTTGAGCGCGTGCTGGCGGGCGTTTGCCAGCAACATGGCATCGCCCGACACCGCCCGTGCATCCATGAAGATGGCCAGATTCATCTTGCCATCCGGGTCGTCACCATACAGCCATTGAGCAATGGTTTCCCTGAAATCCGCAAGTGATTGACACCATTGCGGGTTGGTCACCATGATGTTGCCGGGGCAAGGTGGGTAGCCAAAGGTCAGCAGCGCGGTGCTGAAGCGCGCCACAGTTTCATCGAGCTCGTCGCAGTGGTAGCCATCACGTAGCAGCAGGGCGTTGTCCTGGTCGGTTTTCTGGATTTGCTCACCGCGGCCTTCGCTGCCCATGACCAGTAAACAACTGTTTTGTACCAGTTCAGAGGGTGCCAATAGTGACCAAAGGTGGGCAAATATTTGCGCATTGAGCCCACTTACCAATCGAGAAACGATGTCGATACGAACCCCACCGCGCACCAGTAGTGCAATTGAGTCGTCCACCTGCTGTGCGGCCACTTTGAGTTCGGCTGGGGTCTTGGCTTGATCGACCTGCAAGCTAATCAGGTGTGAGTGGTTGGAGACAAAACCCATCAGGTCGAGTTGGCTGAGCACGCCAATGATCTCGTCATCTTGCTTGACCAGGATGCGGTGCACCCGGTGGCGCAACATACTCAGCAGGGCATCAAACAGTTCGGCATCAGGCGGCAGTGTGATCAGGGTATAGTGCGCGACCTCGCGTACCGCCAGTGGCTGGGGCTGAAGCATGGCATCGCGCAGATCTGTCGTGGTGAAAAACCCCAGGCGCGGCACCCCATCCAGCACATCGCGCACCAATGCGCTGGTGC
>CAIYNH010000178.1 GCA_903927495.1 uncultured beta proteobacterium | reverse complement strand
TGGGACACATCTACCACGCCGTCAAACTCAACTTTGAAGTCAAAACGCGAGCCTGCCAGGATGTCAGCGCGGGTCAGAGGAAAGATCGTCTGCGCTGCGCAGTTGGTAGCAAAGGTGCAGGTAAAAACGACCGCACTCAGTAAAAATAGCTTGAATCTCATCTGAAATTCCATGAGGGTTACAGTGCGGCTACTTTATGTTCCTTGTGTTAAATATTTATGACAGTTGGTGCTTTGGACAGTTGGGGAACATAACAATGTGGATCACTCACTGAATTGCCGCCGGTGCATGACTTCAAACTGTCATCCAAGGACACTAAACTGAAGTTCCTCCCTACGTTTGCTTAAATCCCCTTTGAAATCAATGCGTTAGTGTGTTTTTTGATGCAAATATGTAGACATGTACATGTTAATATTTGCCAATTAATAAGTATTACAATGTAGACATGCACATCAATATCATCCCCAATCGTGGCTCGTCCCCCACTGTTTTGCTGCGCGAGTCCTACCGTGAAGGTGCCAAGGTTTGCAAGCGCACTCTGGCTAATTTGTCTGCCTTGTCAGCGGCTCAAGTGCAGATGATTCGCTCCACCCTGCGTGGCGATGTGTTGCAGCCGATCAATGAAGCCTTTGAGATCACCGCATCTCCCGCCCACGGCCATGTGCAAGCCATCGCCCTGGCCATGCAGCGCCTGGGCTTTGCGTCCTTGCTGGCCTCCAAACCCTGCCCTGAGCGTGACTTGGTAGCTGCAATGGTGGCCTCGCGCATCATCTGCCCGGCCACCAAACTGGCTACCACCCGCCTGTGGCACACCACCACCCTGGCGGTTGAGTTTGGCGTAACTGATGCCACTGAGGATGACCTGTACGCAGCCATGGACTGGCTGCTTGGCGGGCAGGACCGGATTCAAAAGAAGTTGGCAGCGCGCCACCTGCAGGAAGACTCCCTGGTGCTGTACGACCTCTCATCGAGCTACTTCGAGGGCTCGCACTGCCCCTTGGCCAAGCTGGGCTACAGCCGAGACGGCAAACGTGGCACCCTGCAGGTCAACTACGGGCTGCTCACCGACGAGCGGGGCTGCCCGGTGGCGGTCTCGGTGCATGAGGGCAATACTTCAGACAGCACCACGTTCATGCCGCAGGTCACGCGCCTGCGCGAGGAGTTCGGCATCAAACGCATGGTCATGGTGGGTGACCGGGGCATGATCTCGCAAAAGGCCATTGATGAGATGAGCACGGATGCCAACGTGGCCTGGATCACGGCGCTGCGCAGCAGCGCCATTCGCACGCTGGTGGAGCACGGTCGTGTGCAGATGGGCTTGTTTGATGAGCGCAACTTGGCTGAGATCAGCAGCCCGGATTTCCCGGGTGAGCGCCTGGTGGCGTGCCGCAATCCGGAGTTGGCCAAACTGCGGGTGCACACCCGCAATGATTTGCTGGCGGCCACCGAGAAGAATCTGGAGAAGATCAAGGTGCGCGTTGACGCAGGTAAGCTGGTAGGCCAGGACAAGATTGGCGTGGCCATCGGCAAGGTGGTCAACCAGTACAAGGTGGCCAAGCATTTTGAGTTGCTGATCGCTGATGACAGCTTCACGTTCACGCGCAACACGGACAGAATTTTTGCCGAGGCGGCCCTGGACGGGCTGTACATCATCCGCACGTCCGTCAAGGCAGAGCGCATGGATGCGCCCACCTGTGTGCGTACCTACAAGTCCCTGGCGCAAGTGGAGCGCGCGTTTCGCTCGATCAAGACGATGGATTTGAAGGTGCGCCCGATTCATCACCGTCTTGAGAATCGGGTGCGTGCGCACATTTTTCTTTGCATGCTGGCCTACTACGTAGAGTGGCACATGCGTGATGTCTGGCGCGAGTTGATGTTCGCTGATGAGGATCAGGCAGCCAAGCTTGTGCGTGACCCGGTGGCGCCTGCCACGCGTTCAGATGCTGCGATGAAGAAGGTGCTCAGTCGAACCCTCGATGACGGCTCTGCGGTGCATAGCTTCCAAACTTTGATGGCGCAGCTTCAAAGCATTGTGCGAAACACCTGCCGCACC
>CAIYNH010000177.1 GCA_903927495.1 uncultured beta proteobacterium | reverse complement strand
GGCTGCGGCCATGTTTTTTTTGACATTGGCTTGACCCGCCAAAAGAAAGCCCGACGGTATGAGCGCCGGGCCAACCCGCCAGTGGCGGTACGTTGCGAGGGAGGAGCGCAGCGCAGGGCAGTCGCCCGTTACTGGGATGCACCCGAAGTCTAAGAAGTTCCCAGTGCCGCGCGAGTTCGGCTAACTTTACTTTTTTGGGGCTTGGGCAAAAACAGCCTATGCGATGGCTGTCCTCCCCAAAACCAGCCTCAACTCATCCTCGTCAACAGTACGCGCGGCCCCGAAGCCTGAAACGTGCCGGGCACTGACGACATCAATGGCCACAAATCGGAAATCACCGAGGTCGGTCATAGGCTCAACGTCAGGGAATCTGCCCAGGTAGGCGGCCTTGCAAAGCTCCCACTCGGCACTGCCACGCTGTGGCACGCTGGCACGCCCTTGGAGAGTTACCCGCGGCAAGTCATGCACCGGCTTGTCCGCAGCCTCGGCCACCATAACCAACAGCGACACTTGGCCTCTGAGTTGCAGATTACGGGTATGTGCGGCAAGGCCACTGACATGGATGACCAAGCGGTGTTTTTCTGGTTCAACAGCGAATGGCACCATCGACACAAATGGCGAGCCGTCGTCCTGCGTTGTTCCGAGTGCTGCAACGCGCTGTGTTTGAAGCAACAGGCGCAATTCACGCGTGAGGCGAGGGACGTGAGGCATGTGCTTCCTTCAATAACTTCAACGTGCTCTCGTCTGCTTTGCCACCAAAGAAGCGCGACAGCGCTGCATTGAATGCAGGTTCGTTCTTTGCAACCTGCGCAAACAGCGTCAGACAAGAGCGAGACTTCAAATCGTCGGGAGTGGCAAAGGTGCCGTGCGCGCCGGAATTTCTCTGGTTCAAAAGCAGATTGACACACTCAAGCAGGCGTGTTCCCAGCACCGGATGACTCCAGTATTCCAATGCCTCCTGCCTGGACGCAAGCCCGAAATGCCTTGCAATGGAACTTCTACCCAGCTCTCGCAACTGGGGGAAGATGAACCACATCCAATGGCTGGTCTTTTCTCCCATCGCCTGCTCATCGTGGACCGCCGCATAGACACGGTCCTGGGCTTGCACAAATCGCTCTGGCCCCTGGGTGGTCAAGTCCACTGGGCTGGCCCAATCAGCCTTGGGCTACCTGGTATACCTTCAGTCCAGTGGCGTTGACATCAGCACTGACTTGGCCTTTCTTGACAGCCACGTGGAGCCAGGCACCGGCGCGATTACGAATTGCGGCTTTAGCATCCCCGCCTACCTGGAGCGACTTCAGAGCATCTTGCGTCATCTGGTCGAGCGTGAGCTTTTTGCGTCCCAGAACTTTCAGCCATAGCTTCACGCCAGTTGCAGGAATACTGGAGGGAGGGGCGACAGGCTCGGAGGTGTTTGCCACGGCGGTCTCGGGTGGGACTTCGGCAACCGCATCGGTGATTTGCGCGGGCTCGGAATCGGACTCGCCTTTGAGTTTTGCCTGTACCTTGGCTTTGGGTTTTGTTTTCGCTTTTACGGATGCCTTCTTCTTGGGAGCAGGAACAACCATAGACGCATCTTCAACTGTACCCATTGGAATGGGTTCAGAATAGCTCAACGCATTGTTTGGAGCATCCAGCGTGATAAGCGGACGCAAGCCCTGCAGCGCTTGCTCCAAACTTGTCAGACGCTGCCGTGTCTTTTCAATCTCCTGTGAAATGTGGTTTGCTGCTTCTAAAACGGACTGCATGTAGGTATTTCCTTTGTTTTGTGCCGAACGGTTACGGCGCTGTGGTGAGCTCAATGATAGTGAGAATGTTGCTGCCAGGAATTGCGCTGTGTCACTGCGTACTCGGGTCAAGCTGTCTGTGGTATTCGCGTCTCTTGGTGTCGAGATAGCTAGCCTGGTCCACATCGTGCAGCTGGCGGGCATAGACTTCAGTGGAGGTAAACCAGTTTAACAGCCGTTTTTCTAACTGGTCTGTGGGTCGAGCGGAAACGCCGCTGAGGTAGGCATCAATGGCC
>CAIYNH010000176.1 GCA_903927495.1 uncultured beta proteobacterium | reverse complement strand
CGCAAGCAGCTCAAGAACTACGAGAGCATGAAACTCTTGATGGAGAAGTGGATCGACCTAGCAATGGAATTGTCAATACTGCGACTGGCCAAGAAACCAACGCAATAACTGGGAGAAACTGTCACTGTCCAGTTACAGAACAGATGTTGCAGTCACAAGAAAATCTGCGGTCAGTGCTGGAAATGCGAAGATGTTTGTGTCATTATTCATCGTAACTATAGTTGCGAAGAATCTTGTCACAAACCCAAGAATTACTTTTAACTAGCGCTGATGCCTTCAAACTTCTCGCCACCATACATCCCAGCACTGGGGTAACAGGAATTTAGGTTAATGCTCAAGCTCGTACGATTGATCATCTTGTCGTGCTGCCTTTGCAGTCTGAACATTGCGCTGGCCGCGTCGACTGTACGCATAGGTGTGCTGTCGTTTCAGGACAAGGCCACAACCCTGGCGCAATGGCAACCCACCGCCGATCAGCTGAGTCAGACGCTCGCAGATGTCAGATTTGAAATTGCCGCCCTGACCTATGAAGAGCTCGATGTCGCAGTGCAAGACGGCAAGGTTGATTTTGTTTTGACCAATCCTGAACACTATGTGGTGCTGCGTAATACCCATCAGTTGCGGCCCATGGCCACACTGAACCAATTGATTGACCGACAGGTGCTGGATTGCTTTGGCAGCGTCATTTTTACCCGGGCCAATAGCTCTGTTCATACCCTTGAAGACGCGCGTGGCAAGCGTGTTGTTGCCGTTAGCTTGAATTCACTGGGCGGATATTTGATGGCTGCCGACATCTTCAGAGTAAATCAAGTCATTCTGTACAACTCGACGGATGCACGCTTAAGCTTCACCGGGGTTCCGCACAGTCGTGTCGTGCAGGAGGTACTCGCTGATCGGGCTGATGTGGGGATTGTGCGCACCGGTGTGCTGGAACAGATGGCCGCCAGCGGCAAACTTGACTTGTCCGATGTGCGTGTGCTGAATATGGCGTCAAGGGAAAAATTTCCACAATTGCTGTCGACCGATTTGTACCCTGAATGGCCTTGGGCAGCCATGCCGCATGTAGGACGACCGTTGGCCAAAGCTGTGGCTGTATCACTGTTGCAGATCAAAGTCGACTCGGCAGCGGCCGTTGCTGGACATTTCCAGGGTTTTTCTACCCCAGCCAATTATTCCCCGGTAGAAGCGTTGATGCATCGCCTCAAGCTTTATCCTGGTCAAGCCTTGCCGCTTTGGGAAATCTTGTTGGACCGCTACAAAAATGTGATTGAAGTGATGGGGCTGGTTTTACTGTGTGGCACCTTGGTGGTGCTGATATATTTATGGCGCAGCAACCGTCGGTTGAAGGAGTTGACACGGATCAATCGGGAGGCGCAAGCCGGTCTGGAGGTAACGGCGGCAGCCTTTAATAGCCAGATCGGTCTGATCGTGACCGATGAAATTACCCGCATCAAGCGCGCAAATGTGGCCATGACGGCGATGCTGGGCTACAGCACGCAAGACTTGGCCGGACAGGCAACCGCGGTGCTGCGTGGTGCGTCGGAGCAAGAGGGCAAGTTGCGCAATATCTGGGGTGAGGTGCAAAAGCATGGGCGCTGGCAAGGTGAACTGGTGTGCCGTCATCAGTTGGGGTATGACGTGCCATGCATGGTTACCATTTCCTCGATCCAGAACAAGGCCTCTGGCTTGAGCGGCTTCGTTGGTT
>CAIYNH010000175.1 GCA_903927495.1 uncultured beta proteobacterium | reverse complement strand
TCATCATGACTTCGGTGCCGCTGGCAGTGTCATACAGGTAATTGCCGCAAATGCCGTGCACGCTGGGTGGCACACCGGTCACGATGGACAGGTGGTTGGGGTTGGTAAAGCTTGGTACCACGCAGTCGGCCACCAGCGCTGTGCCATTGGCCAGCGTGCGCTTGAGCCAAGGCATCTGGCCGCTGGCCACGGCTTGCGCCAAGTAATCGGGTTCACAACCATCCACACACACTACCACGGTGGGGTGCTTGGGAAGTGCATAACTACGGCCATTAACGCTAAGTGTGGGTGACGTTGATGAGTTCATTGGGTGGTCTTTCAATAAGGTGATCAATGCGCAGCTACTTCGCGCAGGCACTGATCCAGAATGTCCAGTGCTTGTGCCATCTGTGCACGGGTGGTGATCAGGGGCGGGGTCAGCGTGAGCACATTGCCCATCGTGGTTTTGAACGACAGGCCGCGCGACATAGCTGCGTACAGCACGGCTTCAGCCGGGTCTGTGGCGGGTATTTTTGCGGCACGGTCGCTCACCAGTTCGATGCCAATTAGCAGGCCGCGCCCGCGCACATCGCCAATCAGCGGGTGATGCTCTTTCATCTCAAGCAGCCGCTCTAACGCATAGGCGCCAACATCTGCTGCGTTTTGCACCAGTTGCTCACGTTCAATCACGTCCAGCGTAGCCAGTGCAGCAGCTGCCGTGACCGGGTTTTTTTCATGGGTGTAGTGGCCAAGGGCAAAGGAGCCGGCCACGTCCAGATCAGCGCGCGCAATGCACGCGGCAATCGGCAGCACGCCGCCACCCAGGGCCTTGCCCAGCACCATGATGTCGGGATGGGCACCATCGTGCTCAGCAGCAAAAAATCGCCCGGTCTTGCCCAGGCCGGTGGGAATCTCGTCAAAAATCAGCAGCGTGCCGCGTTCATTGCAGGCTTGGCGTACCGCTGCCCAGTAACCCGGTGGTGGAATGAAGGGCACGGCTCGGGCCGGCTCGGCCACTACGGCGGCAACATCACCTTCGCGCTGCAGAACATAACGCACCATATTTGCACAAGCGAGCTTGCAGCTGGCGATGTCGGGTTGTCCGTTCACATCTACAGTATGCCCATATGCGCAGCGATAACAACCAAAAGGCGCTACGTGTTCAGTGCCGGGCAGAAGCGGCCCTACGGCGCGTCCGCTGCGAAACAGTGACTCACCGCCCACGCTGGATGCTCCCAAGCCAGCGCCGTGGAACGAGTCCCAAAAGCTCAGCGTCTTGAAGCGCCCGGTGGCGATGCGTGCCAGCTTGATAGCCACTTCCACCGCATCGGATCCGCCGGTGGTGAACAATACCTTGCCGGGTGAGCCGGTCAGGCTTTTAAAACGTGTGCTGAGCGCCTCAGCCAGTTCTACCGCACGGTCGTTGGCAAAGCGCCTTGGCGCGAAGCTCAAGGTGTCGAGCTGGTGTTTGATGGCAGTAATTACCTGCGGGTGTGCGTAGCCCACGTGGTGGACGTTGTTGCCATGAAAATCCATGTAGCGCCGCCCGGCCGTGTCCTCGATCCATATTCCCTGCGCTTTGGCAATGCCGTTGAGACAGGGAGTGGACACCGATTGGTGTAAAAACGCCGCGCTGTCACGGGCCAGCAGGCTGCGGGTGCTTGCCTCCAGAGAGTCAGCCTGCCATTGCTTGCGACGTACTGAGTGGTTGACATCACCTTCGCTTTGAGACGGTCCGGCGAAGGTGCTACTCGGCGGTGTCTGTTCTGGCCGTAGATTCATTTCTTTCACTTCACTGGTTCTCGAAACAGGTCAAATCAGTATGTGTGCCAAATATGGCATTGGTGTGACAGTGATTCACGCTGCTACGCGCGGTTGAGCGTGCGCTGTTTGCTGGCTTGAACGTGATTGGCCATCAATCGGCCCGCAACTTCTGCATCTCCGGAAATAATGGCCTTGAAAATGTCGCGGTGACTCTGGGCGGACTGAGGCAGTGCACCGGAATCACCCAGATTGAGCCTGCGAAAAAGTGACAACTCCTTGATCAACTTGCGATAAATGGCCAACAGCCGTCGGTTACCGGTCATCTCCACCAAGCGCTCATGAAAATGCAGATTGAGCTGGTGATAGGCATCCGCGTTTTGATCAGCTACGGCCTGCGTCATGTCCTTCAATACCGAGGTGATTTCTTGTTGATGCACTCCGGTCATTTGGCTGGAAAGTTGTCTGCCAACCATTTCTTCCATGGCGGCACGCAAGTCGAAAATTTCTGCAGCTTCAGCTAGCGAGATATCACGTACAAATACGCCACGATTCTTTTCGGTGCGCACCAGTCCGGCTTCATCAAGCATTCTGAAAGCTTCGCGAATCGGCCCCCGCGATACCCCCAACTTCTCGGCCAAAGTGGCTTCATTGAGCTTGGTGCCAGGGGTATGTTCACCTGAAAGAATGGCTTGCTCAATGGCTTGCTGGACAACGCTGGCGAGCGAATTGGTTTGTAAAAGCGTGATGGTGGGGTGGGCTAAAGCATTCATAGACACCGATTGAAGCACATTTTTAATATTGTTAACAATTTACAAAAAACAATTTACAACTGCTTGAGATTTCATCGTTTTGTCACATTACCCGCGGATGATGCGGGTTTTTACCACTCAAGGATCTCGTATGCGTTTATCCAAAGTCGCCAAATTTCTTGCACTCTCGGGTCTGATTGCGTTTGCTGGTATCGCATCTGCCGAGAAAACCCAATTGCTGGTTTACACCGCGCTGGAAACCGATCAGCTCAAGGCTTACCAAGAAGGTTTTAATGCGGTGAATCCGGATATCGAGATCAAGTGGGTGCGTGACTCAACTGGTGTCATTACTGCCAAACTTCTGGCTGAAAAAGCCAATCCTCAGGCCGATGCCGTGATGGGTGTTGCTGCGAGTAGTTTGGCACTGCTGGACAAGCAGGGCATGCTGATTCCCTACGCGCCGCTGAACATCGACGCCATCATGAGCCAGTACCGCGACAAGAAAACTCCACCTGCCTGGTTTGGCATGGACGTCTGGGGCGCGACCGTATGCTTTAATACCGTAGAAGCCCAGAAAAAGAACATTCCAAAACCCGAGAGCTGGCAAGACCTGACCAACCCCCTTGCCAACATATTGCACCCCCCCTCCCTCAGAAAAATTTCATCTAAAAAATAAGAGCCCCCTCTAGTCATGTCTAGTCATGTCTTTAGGCCC
>CAIYNH010000174.1 GCA_903927495.1 uncultured beta proteobacterium | reverse complement strand
TGCCGCTGTTTGTGCTGACCGGTTTTCTGGTGGCGTATGCCGACGTTGGCAAAGACGCCTTTGAGGTCGCCAACCAGGCGTTTCGGCGCATCCGTGGCGGCCTGGGCGTGGCCACGGTGGCAGCCAATGCAGTGTTTGCGGCGATCACCGGCATCTCGATTGCTTCGGCAGCCGTGTTTTCCCGGGTTGCCGTGCCCCAGATGCTGCGTTTTGGCTACCAACCCAAGTTTGCTGTGGGTGTGGTGGCGGGTTCCTCTGTGCTGGGCATGTTGATTCCACCCAGTCTGCTGATGATTCTGTACGGCTTTCTGGCCGATCAGTCGGTTGGCGATCTATTTACCGCCGGCATTGTGCCGGGTCTGGTGCTGGCGCTGGCTTTTTCGGTGGTGATTGTCCTGATGGCCTGGTTTCGCCCCAGCATGGTGTATGTGGATGCCAAGCCGCGTGACATTGCCTTTGAAGATTTGATGCCGTTTCGGGAAATGGCACTCAAAATCATCCCGATCGTGCTGCTAATTGGCTCGGTTTTGGGTGGCATTTATGCCGGGTTTTTCACTGCCACCGAGGCCGGGGCGGTGGGTGCCTTGATGGCACTGATAATTGCACTGGCGCGACGCAAACTCACGCTCAAAAGCTTTTGGGGCGTGCTCACCGAAACCGGGCACGTGACGGTGTCAGTGAGCTTCTTGATCATTTGCGCCAACATTTACACCCGCATGCTGGCCATGAGCGGCACCCCGCAGGCCATGGTGGAGTGGATGGCCGCAGCCGGTTTTGGTGTGGCCATGTTCATGCTGGTTTATGTCATCGTGATCCTGTTGCTGGGCACCATCATAGATTCGTCGTCGATTCTGCTGATCGTGCTGCCATTGATGCTGCCCATTGCCCAACAGTTTGGTCTGAACATGATCTGGTTTGGTGTCGTCACCGTGGTGGCCGTTGAAATCGGCTTGCTCACGCCACCTTTTGGTCTCAGCGTTTATGTCATCAAAAGCACCTTGGGGCGATCCGTTGATATTTCTCTGGGTGATATTTTTCGCGGCACATTCCCGTTCACGGTGACCATGACCGCCGTGCTGGGCTTGCTCATTGCCTTTCCCAAACTTAGCCTGGTGTTGTTGAAATGAAGACCTCAAATCCACTCGATGGCTTTACGGTTGAGCGCGCTTCGGTGCTCAATATTGGAGTTGACCTGCAGCGGCCCGAATGTATTTTGGCTGAGCGTGATGGCACTTTGTGGGCTGCCGATGCACGCGGTGGCGTAACTCGGATTGCCGCCGATGGCTCGCAGCAATTCATTGGCCAGCAAGCCGATGCCAGGTTTGCCACGGCTGCCAGCGACAACAGCGACCAGTTCGAGGCCAAATTTACCCAGGGCACCCTGCCCAATGGCCTGGCTTTTGCCGCCAATGGTGACATTCTGATTTCGAATTTTGGCACCGACTGCCTGGAGTTGATGTCACGCGATGGGCGCACCCGCACGCTGTTTGACCGGATTGATGGCCAGCCCATTGGCAAGGTCAACTTTGTCTTGCGTGATTCAAAAAACCGGATCTGGATCACGGTCTCGACACGCGTCAACCCGTGGACCAAAGCCGCAGCCAGTCGCGTCTGTGACGGTTACATCGCGGTCGTTGATGAACAGGGCCTGCGCGTGGTCGCAGAGGGGTTTTACTTTACCAACGAAATCCGCCTGGATGCACTTGAGGAATGGCTCTACATCGTCGAGACCACAGGCCCCCATATCTCGCGCATGCGACTGGTTGAATCGACACAAGGTGTACAACTGACGGACCGCGAGGTGTTTGGCCCAGCCAAACTGGGAGGCTACCCGGATGGGATTGCGTTTGATGCTTTTGGCAACCTGTGGTGCACCCTGGTGATGGTGGATCGGCTGATTGCCATCACCCCGCAGGGGGAGGTACGCCTACTGCTCGACGACGGTGATCCGGCGGCCAGTCGCAACCTGGTTGACAAGATCCAGGCTGGCACAGTCACTGCCGAAGACATGGCACGCGCCCACGGCAGCATGGCCCCGTGGTTGGCCAGCATCACCTTTGGCGGTCCTGACCTGTGCACCGTTTACCTGGGCAGCTTGCTCGGTACCACCATTCCTTCTTTTCGCTCGCCAGTAGCTGGATTGCCGATGGTGCACTGGCATACATCCCTTCAGTCTTGAACCATTCCCGGAGTAGTACCACCATGACCCGCAAATTTGTTGACCTGTCGATCTACCTTGAAAACGATGTGCTGAGTGATCCACCCGCCTTTGCGCCCAAGATCGACTACATGACCCACGAAAACACCTTCGCCCAAATCGCGCCCTTTTTCCCGGGCCTGAAAAAGGAGGACTTGCCGGATGGTGAAGGCTGGGCCGTGGAGCTGGTCAATCTGACCACCCACAACGGCACCCACCTGGATGCGCCGTTTCACTTTCACAGCACCATGAACAAGGCGCTGGGGCATCAAGAGCGGGCTATTGCCATCGACGAGGTGCCCCTTGAGTGGTGTTTCCAGCCTGGTGTGAAACTTGATTTCAGCCAGTTGCCCGATGGTTACGTGGTCAGCGCCGCCGAGGTCGAGGCCGAGCTCAAACGCATTGGGCAC
The DNA here is from genome assembly GCA_903927495.1 of uncultured beta proteobacterium. Classification (GTDB taxonomy): domain Bacteria; phylum Pseudomonadota; class Gammaproteobacteria; order Burkholderiales; family Burkholderiaceae_C; genus Rhodoferax. The sequence goes on along the minus strand of CAIYNH010000174.1, from coordinate 5,801 downwards.
ACGCTGTCTCCGCTGGAAATTGTGGTGATCAACACCCGTGCGGGTTCCCGCTACGGCCAGCCAGACTATGTCGCCTCAGGTTGTGGCATGGGTTATGAGGCCACCATGTACTTGCTGGAGCGCGGTGTGCGCCTGACCGGTACCGATGCCTGGAGCTGGGACGCGCCGTTTGTTCACACGGCCAAAAAGTACAGCGAATCGCATGATGCCGCCCTGATTTGGGAAGGCCACAAGGCCGGGCGTGACATCGGCTATTGCCATCTGGAGAAGCTGCATAACCTGGAGGTGTTGCCTCCCACCGGTTTTTACATCTCATGTTTCCCCCACAAAATTCGCGGTGCTTCGGCCGGTTGGACCCGCGCTGTGGCCATATTTGATGACCGATTGAACGGCATTTAAAGCACTTGCACTGCCCCATTTTCAACACCTTTGAAGGAGATCGCCATGGCACTTCGCCAAAACCGCAAAGTCATCATCACCTGCGCCGTGACGGGAGCCATTCATACGCCGACCATGTCGCCGTACCTGCCGATCACACCCAAGGAGATTGCCGACGCAGCCGTTGGTGCCGCCCAAGCCGGTGCCGCTATCGTGCACCTGCACGCGCGCGACCCGGTGGATGGGCGCCCCACCCAAGACCCCAAGTACTTTCGTGAATTTGCCCCAGACATCGCCAGTCGCAGCGATGTGGTGATCAACTTCACCACCGGGGGTTCACCCACCATGAGCATTGAAGAGCGCTTGCAGCCGACCTTGCAACTCAAACCTGAGGTAGCTTCTCTCAACATGGGGTCGATGAACTTTGGCATGTACCCGATGCTGCCGCGCTACAAGGATTGGAAGCACGACTGGGAAGTGCCTTATCTGGCAGGCTCCGATGAGCGTATTTTTAAAAACACCTTCAAAGACATTCAGTACATCCTTGAATCATGTGCGGCCAACCAGACCCGCTTCGAAATCGAGTGCTACGACATTGGTCACCTCTACACCGCGGCGCACTTTCTGGAGCGTCAGATCGTCAAGCCGCCACTCTTTATCCAATCGGTGTTCGGTCTGCTGGGCGGCATTGGCCCGCACCCGGAAGATGTGATGCAGATGAAGCGTACCGCCGACCGTCTGTTTGGTGACGATTACGTGTGGTCGGTGCTGGGGGCCGGTCGCAACCAGATGCCGCTGATCACCATGTCAGCCATCATGGGTGGTAATTGCCGCGTCGGCATTGAGGATTCGCTGTGGGATGGCCCCAAGTCCCTGGCTAAAACCAATGCCGACCAGGTCCGACGCATTCGCAGCATCATCGAAGCGCTGTCGATGGAAGTGGCAACCCCGGACGAAGCCCGGAGCATGCTCAAGCTCAAGGGCCGTGACCAGGTCGGGTTTTGAACCTAGATTCCTCAGTTGGACCCGCCCGAGTGGGCCACTGGTGGCGCGTCTGGGTAGGCGCGACGACGCAGCGGGCTCCTGCCTGCAAGGAGAAGCAACGACCACAGGCGCGTTGCCAGTGGCTCAGTCGGGTGCGTAGCGCCATCACTCAATGGGTGAACTTTAAAAAATCCGAAAAAGTCAATTTTCCTCAGCACTTACAGTTGAGAACAAGCGGTCAACTGAGGAACCAAGGTTGAAGTGAGTCGGTGGGTGGCAAATGCCACCCAGCGGCCTATTTAGCCAGCGCCCAGTCACCGTTTTTGATTTCAAGCAGGTTAAAGGCCGACAAGTCCAGACCCATGTGGTCAGTCGCTGACATATTCACCATACCGCCGGTACCAATGAAAGCTTTGGTGGCTTCGATGGCATCACGTACTTTGCTCTTGTCGGTCGAATTGGCACGCTTGATGGCATCAACCGCCAGCATCAAACCGTCATAGGCGTGGCCACCAAAGGTTGACACATCGGTTTTCCATTTGTCGTTGAAGGACTTGGTGTAGCCCGTAACCAGCGGTTTTTGCGGATCGTTAGCGGCCAGTTTGTCGGCAATCAGTAAGGAGGCTGCTGGCAGGCGCACGCCTTCAGCCGCGGGGCCGGCGAGCTTGATGTACTCCTCGGAGGCGACACCATGTGATTGGTACAGTGGCAGGGTAATGCCGAGTTGTTTGTAGTTTTTGGTGACAATGGCCGGACCCTGACCCATGCCAAACACAAACACCGCTTGAACCCCGGCAGTATTGCGAATTTTTGTCAACTGTGGGCTGATATCAGTGTCTTTGGGACCATAGGTTTCGTTGGCCACCAGGGTCATGCCGTATTTGGTGGCAACAGCTTCGGTTTCTTTTTTGCCGGATTGACCAAAACCACTGGTTTCAGACAGCAGGGCAACTTTGGTCAGGCCACGCTTCTTGAGGTCATCAAAAACTTTCTCAGCGGCCATGCGATCAGTATGTGGGGTTTTGAATACCCATTTTTTCACCGGCTCAACGATCACCACAGCTCCGGCCAGCGAGATAAACGGAATGTTGGCTTTTTCGACCAGAGGCACCATCGACATGGTGGAGCCGGTGGTGGTGCCACCCACAATCACATCAACCAAGTCGTCATCGATCAAACGCTTGGCGAAACCATTGGCCTTGCCGGCATCACTGCCATCATCGTAGTGCACTAATTGCAACTGACGACCGAGCACACCGCCTTTTTTGTTGATGTCTTCCACATACATTTGCAAGGTCTTGAGTTCTGGATCGCCCAGAAATGCGGCCGGACCGGTGACTGACAAGACCGAACCGATCTTGATCGGATCCGCCGCAAAAGCGCCCAAAGTGCCCAACGCCAAAGCTGCGGCAGTCAGTAGTTTATTGATACCAAATTTCATCTTTTTGTCTCCATTGTGGTTAAAAGTAATAACGCATTCTTGCTAGGTTACCAGGCCCTTCATTGACCTCAAACAAGTTTCGGTCGCTCGTCAAACAGACGGCGCGCCTTGCCAGTCACGGTGCGAGGAATTGAGTCAAACTTGAGCACGGTGATGCGGGTGGAAATACCAATATTGGTCTTGATGTGATGCTGCAATTCCTTGCCAATGGCGGCGATCTCTTGGGCCGACAAATTGGCGGAGACCTCGCGCTGCAATTCGCAACGCACTTCCACCTGATCAAGGTGAGCATCGCGGCTGAGGAAAATCTGGTAATTGCCGGAGAGTCGCTTGTCGCGCAATATCTGCTCTTCAATCTGGGTCGGAAAAACATTCACGCCGCGAATGATCAGCATGTCGTCGGAGCGCCCGGTGATGCGGTCTATCCGCCTGAAACTGCGTGAGGTAGGTGGCAACAGTCGCGTCAGGTCGCGAGTGCGGTAGCGAATTACCGGCATGGCTTCCTTGGAGAGGGAGGTAAACACCAGTTCCCCGGCCTCCCCGTCAGGCACCACTTCACCGGTTTCGGGGTTAATGATTTCAGGGTAAAAATGGTCCTCCCAGATCACCGGTCCGTCTTTGGATTCGATGCATTCGCAGGCCACGCCTGGACCAATGACTTCGGTCAAACCGTAAATGTCAATGGCATCCAGGCCCAGCTTTTGCTCAATCTCGCCGCGCATGCCCTCGCCCCAGGGTTCGGCACCAAAAAAACCGATCTTGAGTGAAATTTCTTCTGGAGAAATACCCAGGCGCTCAAATTCTTCTGCCAGCACCAGCGAATACGAGGGCGTTGCCATCAGGATGTCAGGCTTGAAATCCTGAATCAACTGCACCTGCTTTTCAGTCTGCCCACCCGAAATCGGCACCACGGTGCAGCCCATCTGCTCGGCCCCGTAGTGGGCACCCAGACCGCCGGTGAACAAGCCGTACCCATAGGCTATATGGCAAATATCACCCGAGCGTCCACCGCCGGCCCGGATTGAGCGCGCCATCAGCTTGGCCCAGGTATCAATGTCTTTGAGGGTATAGCCCACCACAATCGGTTTGCCGGTGGTGCCAGACGAGGCGTGTATGCGCGCGACCTGGGTGCGTGGCACTGCAAACAAGCCAAAAGGGTAGTTGTCGCGCAAATCAATCTTGGTGGTGAATGGAAACCTGGCCAGATCAGACAGGGTTTTCAGGTCGTCTGGATGCACACCTATGGCATCGCATTTGGCCTTGAAATGCGGCACATTCTCATAGGTGTGGCGCACTGACCACTGCAGTCGCTGCAATTGCAAGGCAGAAATTTCATCCCGGCTGGCGGTCTCGATGGGTTCAAGATCACTGGGCAGTGGCTTTTTAGCGCTCATATTGGTCATCTCTCATTCAATTTTTGTGGGTCGGACGCTGCTTGCTGCAGTCCTGCAATCACTTCCCCATTGATGCGGTAACTCTTGCCGCGAAACAAGGCCACGATTTTGCCACCACGCACACGTACGGTCACGTCATAAACGCCGGTTCGGCCAGACCGGGAGCGCTCCAGCGCCTCGGCCTCCAGCATATCGCCCTCGTTGGCGGGTGCCAAAAAATCAATATGGCAGGCCGATGCCACCGTATTGTGGTTGTAGCTGTTGCAAGCGTAGGCAAAGGCACTGTCGGCCAGAGTGAACATCAGGCCGCCGTGGCAGATGTGGTGCCCGTTGACCATGTCGGCTCGCACCGGCATGCAGACCTTCGCACCGCCAGGCGTGATGCTCAAGAGCGTCATGCCCAGGGTCTGCACGGTGTGGTCGCGTGGCCACATGGCAGCGGCCACCGAGTCAGCCAACGACTGCGCATGAATAAGTTGTAGAGGCATTTATTTTCCTTGGCCAAGACCTCGTTGCACTACGGAGCTGATGAAAAGCCGGGCGCGCAACGTCAACCGCCCAGGGTTTCCCAGCGCTCCAGCGCCGTCAGTAGTTCGTCGTCAATTTGGGCCCCGCGCGTGGCGAGTTTCAGGGCCCGGGTATTGTCCACCGCGTACAGGCTGCCATCCGCCAGCAATTCGTTGATTTCTTTCTGTTCGGACTCCAGCCCAGCAATCAGGTCCGGCAGGGAGTCCAACTCACGCTGCTCTTTGAAGCTGAGCTTGCGGACTTTGGGCGGCGCGGCGGCAATGCTCGGCTTGGCCGGAGCAGGGTTATTTTGTTGCTCCGTTTTTAATAGCTGCTCACGCCCGTAGTTAAAGCTCTGTGAGCCTTTTTGTCCATTATTTTTGGCGATTTCACGAGCCCGCTTGCTTTGTATCAACCAGTCCTGTACCCCGCCCTCAAACTCGCGCCAGCGTGCATCACCTTCAAAAGCGATGGTGCTAGTGACCACGTTGTCCAGAAAAGTACGGTCGTGACTGACCAGAAACACTGTGCCGTCAAAGTTTTGCAGCAGGTCTTCGAGCAGTTCGAGGGTGTCGATGTCGAGGTCATTGGTGGGTTCATCTAGCACCAGCACGTTCGCCGGTCTGGCAAACAAACGGGCCAGCAGCAAGCGGTTGCGTTCCCCACCAGAGAGTGAGCGCACCGGTGAATTGGCCCGGGCTGGTGAAAACAAAAAATCACCCAGATAACTCTTGACGTGCTGACGGCGGTTGCCGATTTCGATCCATTCTGATCCGGGGCTGATGAAATCTTCCAGTGTGGAATCCAGATCGAGCGCGTTGCGCATCTGGTCAAAATAAGCCACCGTGATATTGGCACCTTGGCGCACTGTTCCCCAGGCGCTCTCACCCGGGCCGGGTTTGGGTGCGCTGTCGGGAGCCGGGTCGGCCTTGAGTTCGCCCAGAATCAATTTCAGCAGCGTGGTTTTTCCGGCACCGTTGGGGCCCAGCAGGCCGACCTTGTCGCCCCGCAAAATGACTGTGGAAAAGTCGTCAACAATTTTTCGAACCAAACCTGAATCTGTCGCCGCAGCAAAACTCTTTGAAACATGTGTCAGT
>CAIYNH010000173.1 GCA_903927495.1 uncultured beta proteobacterium | reverse complement strand
TCAACATCATTCTTAAAGATGGATTCCACCGAAGCAATAGCGTCATCGACACTAACCCCGTGCAAGGCATTTGGAAACTGGGCATGAAAAATTTCTGCCGGAAACGGGCCAAAGCCGATTTTGTAGGGTGCCACTTTGCCAGTCAGCCCAAGGGTCAGCAAGGTGCGACCGTGGTAGCCACTGGTAAATGCAATGATGCCGCTGCGTTGGGTGTAGGCCCGGGCAATTTTGATGGCGTTCTCTACGGCTTCGGCACCGGTGCTTAAAAACAGCGTCTTTTTGGCAAAATTGCCTGGAGCGAGTGCATTAATGCGCTCTGCCAGTTCCACATAAGGCTCGTAAGCCAGCACTTGAAAGCATGTGTGACTGTAGAGATCAATTTGTTTTTTAACCGCCTCGACGATTTCGGGGTGACAGTGGCCGGTGTTTAGCACCGCTATTCCACCGGCAAAGTCAATGTAGCGCTTGCCTTCAACGTCCCACACTTCGGCATTTTCACCGCGTGCAATGAATACTTCGTGGCTCTGGCCGACACCCCGTGGAATGGCGGCCCGCCGGCGCGCCATCAGGGTTGCGTTGGTTGAATTGTCTACGGTCATAGCATCTCCTGAACAGATCAAACCTTGCAAAATAGCCTTAACTGTAGCCGCAAATACGCCCAGGGCTGCATGCAGCGCAAAAGCTGGCAGCAAAACTCAGTGCGTGACATAGCCCATGGTTTGTGGCAGCCAAAGCACAATTTGCGGAAACACCGTCATGGCAACCAGTAGCAACAGCAACATCACCAGGAACGGCCACCCTTCCTTCATCATCTCCCCAATGGGAATGCCGGTGAGAGCTTTGGTGACAAACAGCAGCATGCCAAAGGGCGGATGAATCAGCCCGATCATCATGTTAAGCACCACCAGCACACCAAAGTGCACCAGATCCACGCCGAGCAGCTTGGCTGCTGGCAACAGCATCGGTACAAACACCAGTAGCAGTACCGAGACATCCAGAAAGCAGCCAAGCCCCAGAAACATGAGGTTCACAAACAACAAAAACTTGACCTGCGACAGATGCATGCTGTCCACCCACATCGCCATGGCTTGGGGCACGCCCTCCGAGGTGAAGGCATAGTTCAGCATGAATGAGCCGGCCAGGATCAAGGTAATCACAGAGCTGGCGCGGGTGGACTCCATCACTACCGCCCAAAAACTACGCCAACTGAGCGCCCGAAACACCACGCTGGCTAGGATCAGCGCGTGCAATGCTGCCACTGCAGCGGCTTCGGTTGGGGTAAAGGCACCCGAATAAATGCCACCCAACAAAACAATCGGCATCGAAATTGGCAGGGCGCCCCGAAACAAGATAGCCGGCCACTCCCGCATGGGAATGCTGGCCTCGCGCGGCATGTTGCGCTTGGTGGCGATGATATGGACCACGACCATCATCAAAAACGCCATTAAAAAACCGGGCACGACACCGCCCAAAAACAAGGCCCCAACCGAGGCACCCGATACCAGGGCGTAGATCACCATGGGAATCGATGGCGGAATAATCGGCCCCAAAGTGGCACTGGCCACCACCACTGCACCCGCAAACCCGCGTGAGTACTCAGGTTTTTTTAGCATCTGGCGAATAGTTACCAGCCCAGGTCCAGCGGCATCGGCAATGGCACTGCCGCTCATGCCGGAGAAAATAACGCTGACCAAAATGTCCACCTGAGCCAGTCCGCCGCGCACGCGCCCCACCAAAATGCGACAAAAGTCAAAGATGCGCTCACTGACCGTCCCGGCATTCATGATGTTGGCAGCAAATACAAAGAGCGGCACGGCCAGCAAAACATAGCTGTTGTACAAACCGTTGCAAACCTGCTCCGCCACCAAACCCAGGTCTTGCCGCTTGACCAGCAGGTAAGCCACGCCTGCGGCCAACATCGAAAATCCAATGGGCATGCGCAACAGCATTCCCGCCACAAGCACCAGCACCAATACCAGGATGGCGTTGTTCATAAGCGCAGTTCGGCCTCAAGACCAATGCCTTTTATGGCGTTTCTGATGGCCCAAGCACTGCGCGCCACCAGCGAGACCAGCAACATGACAAAAGGCAAATAAACCCACATCAGCGGAATATTCAGCACCGGCGTGCCTTCTCGTGCCATGAAGTGCACGTAATCCCAACTGGCAGGCAAGGCCACCAGCGCCAATCCACCAATCAGCAAGTGACCGGTGATCTGCATCAGTTGACGTGCGCGTTGGCCAACGCTGTTCCAGAGCAGGTCAAAAACCACATGCTCGCGCTCAGGTACCACCATGGCAGCGGCCCAAAGAATTACCCAGACGTAAAGGATCACGGCGGCCTCATCAGTCCAAGGCAATGGTTGGTTGAATCCGAATCGCGCTGTGATCTGGACAATGAAGACCACAAACAGCGTCAGAAACAAGCCTCCACCTATCGCGTTGGCCGTGTATTTAAGCCAGCGAGTCATGCTTATTTGGTAGCGTTGATGCGTTCCAGCAACCCTTTCGGCCACACCTTGGCGTAGTCAGAATTCAGGTATGTGGTCTGCACCGACTTTCTGAAGGCATCAACGTCAGGGACCGTAACTTGTAGCCCCTCCTTTTTAAAGAACTCCACCAATTGCGACTCTTCCTTAATGTTGTTGTCGTTGTTGTAGGCTGCTGCAGCCTGGGCTGCGGTTGACACCTTTTGCTTTTGGGACGGGCTTAACGCGCTAAAACTCTTGTTGGCAATAGCGATGAACAAACTATCGACCAAGTGGCTGGTGAGCACAATCTGCTTGGTAACCTCATAAAACTTGGCGGCGCGCACCGAGGGCAGCGGATTGTCCTGGCCGTCGATGGTGCCGGTTTTGAGACCCAGATAGACCTCGCCAAAAGCTAGTGGTGTTGCCGTGGCACCCAGTGCATTGCCCAGAAAAAGCCAGTCTTTGGAACCTGGCATGCGCAGTTTGACTCCCTTCAGGTCGGCCGGGGTCTTTACCTGGCGGACTTCGCGCAGATTGACCTGTCGGGTACCCAGATAGCAGGTGGACAAGACCGTCACATCCATCTTTTCTGTGACCAATTTAAAAAGTTCTGCACCAATTGGGCCGCTGAAGATTTGCTGCTGGTGCGCTGGGTCACGAATCACATAACCGGCCGTAAATACCGAAAACTCAGGCACCAGTTTGGCTATGTCAGCGGGGGAAATCGAGGTCAGCTCCAAATTACCACGCGCCATGGCGGCTGGTTCGGTGCCCTGTTTGAAGAGCGAGGCATTCAGGTTGATTTGCACATCAAATTCACCCGGCGCACTTTTTTCGAGCGCGTCCTTGAATACGGTCCACATTTTGGCGTGCCAGGCATCGGGAACAGCCGGTGTAGATATTCGCAGCAGCGTTTTGGTCTGGGCAAAGCCTGGCAGCGCTCCCGTAGACAAGCCGGCAGCGGCAGCGCCCATCAGAATGCGACGGCGAAGCGTTGAGGTAGTGGTCATTGTGAGTCTCCAAGCGTATTAAGTATGTCGGGCCAGCATAGGCTGCTTGGCCAGCAGCGATTGTTGGTCGATTATCTACAGGAAAAGCGGTGCTCGTGAGACAAACAATTTCATGTTTTGGGCACTAGCTCAATGCCGGCTGAGTGATTCAGCCGCGCGATAATGGAGCAACCGCAATGGATTGAATCCTTCTGCGCCTGAACGACACTTATTGACTCTAGCCAAAAATGACTGATTTGACCACTCCCGCCAGCGTTGCTGACATCCGCAAAACGTTCCTCGACTTTTTCGCCTCCAAAGGCCACACGGTGGTGGCCTCCAGCCCCTTGGTTCCCGGCAACGATCCGACACTGATGTTCACCAACTCGGGCATGGTGCAGTTCAAGGATGTGTTTTTGGGCACTGACAAGCGCAGTTATGTGCGTGCTGCCTCAGTGCAGGCCTGCCTGCGTGCCGGGGGCAAGCACAATGACCTGGAAAACGTGGGCTACACCGCGCGCCACCATACCTTTTTTGAAATGCTCGGCAACTGGAGCTTTGGCGACTACTTTAAACGCGAGTCGCTGCAATGGGCCTGGGAATTGCTGACTGTCGTTTACAAATTGCCAAAAGAGCGATTGCTGGCCACCGTCTATGCCGAAGACGAAGAGGCATACAACATCTGGACCCAGGAAATTGGCCTGCCAGCGGAGCGTGTGATTCGCATTGGCGACAACAAAGGGGCGCGCTACAAGTCTGACAACTTCTGGATGATGGCTGATACCGGCCCCTGTGGACCATGTAGTGAGATTTTTTACGACCACGGCGAGCATATTCCTGGCGGCCCACCGGGCAGCCCCGGTGAAGATGGTGACCGATTCATTGAAATCTGGAACAACGTGTTCATGCAGTTCAACATGGCCGAAGACGGCTCGGTGACACCACTGCCCGCCCCTTGTGTCGATACCGGCATGGGCCTGGAGCGCTTGGCCGCCATCTTGCAGCATGTGCACAGCAACTATGAGATTGATTTATTTGATGCATTGGTTAAAGCCGCTGCGCGTGAAACCCACTGCACCGACCTGAACAACTACAGCCTGCGCGTGATTGCTGACCACATTCGAGCCACCGCATTTTTGGTCAGCGACGGTGTTCTGCCCAGCAACGAGGGTCGCGGTTATGTGCAACGCCGTATCATCCGTCGTGCCATTCGCCATGGCTACAAGCTCGGTCAAAAAACACC
>CAIYNH010000172.1 GCA_903927495.1 uncultured beta proteobacterium | reverse complement strand
GCACCAGCGGTCGTGGCAAAAAATCTCTCAGCCACAAACCGCTCATCCCTATCAAGGATGTCTGGCTTTACCCGTTGAACAAACATTTCCTCTCGGCCTTGCGCCGCTAACATCCTGTACGGGAAGACCGAATACTTACAATAGTTACCCCGAGTTCCTCAGTTAAATTTGTAATGTGTTGATCTATATAGGGGTGCGAAGTAAACGCGCCACTACAAGAGGGTCAACTGGGCGGGAAGGGTCGGTTTCTTGATCGTCAGTGCTTGCAAAATCGCAGTGTTTTCTTGGTTGATGCTCGATAACGCAGCAATCGGTTCCAAATCATTTACTTTGACCACCTGATGCTGAATGCGGCGCAATTTGTCCAGCGCACGCTCCGGTGAAATCTTGGTGTTGCTATCCTTGAGACGGCTGCGCATCACCCGAACTTCAGAATCAGCGCCATAAAGCAAATCGACGCATGGGCGTGAATCCGATTGGGTAAACGGTGATAAATCGGCCCTATCTCAATCTCGGATTTGAGCACCCGAAACCCGCGTTCAATGTCAGCCAGTGACTTGTAGCGCTTGATGACCTCCTCGGGGGTAAAGTCCGGGGCATTGGTCACTAGCAGCAGCTTGCCATCCATCATCTTGGCATGCCTCAATGCACGTTCATCAATGTCGTAAGTGAACAGCTCACTCTTGAGATCGACCTTCACAATGCGCGCCAAATGGGACTCACACACCTCGCGGTAAAACTTTGCCCTGGCTCCACCATCAGAGAGCTTGCGCCCCCGCTTTTTCTTGCCAGCATCCTGATCGTTGAGTTTGCCCACCCACTGAGCAGCCTGTTTCTTGAGCTCTTCAATGCGTTTGTCACGCTTGGCACCCGCATCAAGTGCCACCTGCGGATCATGTGCAATAACCAATCGCAGCTTGTTCCACTTGGTTTCCCCGAGAATCTCTTCTTTGGCCGCTAAGCATTGCTCAGAGTGAAACGGCTCCAGCAATTCAACGAAGTCCCCATAACGCCTGCCCGGCACCGCCAGAATGAATTCGAGCTTGTTACCCCCAGGCAGCACGATTTCCTGCAAGTCGGTCAGGTTTTCTGTAGACAGCAGTCCCCGGTCAGCCACCGCAATGACGCGTTTGATGGGAAACCTGGCAACAATCTTCTCAATGACAGCCTTGATGGTGGTCACCTCAGCCGTGTTGCCATCAAACACCTCGTGCCACAAAGGCAAGCCTTCAGCGGTTTGCACTACACCGAGCATGACTTGTCTGGCAACCACCCCTTCTTTGGACATGCCATAGTGGCGTAAATCTCCTTCTTGCTCAGACAGACCCGCAGCACGAATGGTGGTCATGTCATAAAACACCATGGGCAGGTCTTGATCAACCAAGGGGCGAAGCAGACTGGCCATCACGTTATCGACTTCTGCCTTGTGGTCGATCAGTGCATTCATGGCGCTCAACAGGTGCCGGTGGTCAATCGATTCCAGAGAAGTACCGGGCAAGGCCACTGTTTCTAGCCAACGCAGCACACCGAGTTTGGAGTCGGGATCACACAAACGATTGAACACCATGACACGAATCAGTGCTTCGACATCAATGCTGTGGCGGGTATGGCGAAATACTCTGCGCAGGCCATCAAAGCCCAAGGCGTTCCAGAGTTCGGTCAATGTCCAAACATCCCCAAAGTCTCGCGCTGCATCAAAGCTCAGAGTTGGAGGCACAGTTGGCGTAGATGGCGTTTGACCTGTGACACGCTGCAAGCCCGCGATGACGGACTTGAGTTCTGTGCCCACTTGGTCAATGCGTCCGAGGGTTGCAACGGTGCGCTGTTTGGGTCGACCGGTAGATGCATCTCGAAACGCCTCGACGAGTTGGACGTAGTGATTGGGGCCGCGGCGGGTTAGTTTAATGTCCATCAGAAGGTTAAATCCACCGGCTTCCAGCCGGTCAGCTTCAGCTGAGAGAATAAGGGAGCTGGAGGTGTGAAATGGACTACAGATATGGAAGTCATACGATTTTTCAGATTGAGTATCACTTTGTGTGGGTGACGAAATACCGCTACAAAGTGCTGACGGCGGAGGTGGCAGAACGGGTGAGGGAGCTGGTGAGACAAGTCTGCACGACGTTTGAGATCAGGATCGTCAAAGGGGTGGTGAGCAAAGATCATGTGCACATATTGGTGAGTGCGCCGCCGAACATGGCACCAAGTGAGATCATGAGGCGGATCAAAGGGAACACAGCGAGTCGGCTGTTTGAGGAATTTCCGCATTGATCTTGCCCATCTGAGAAAAGCATCAACACACCAACAGCAAAACGTCGTCGTCTTGTGTCAAGCCCAATTCCACCTAGTTGGAGGCTCGGTAAACACCGCCATGAAAGCGGCTGGGATCAATAAACGTTTCAAGCAGTAGCACCGGATGCCCAAAGCGTACCTGCCAATCCGATACCAAGCGGCGCTGCATCAATGACAGTACGCGTGAGCCAACATTAGGTTGGTGTCAGTCGGACAGAATCAGGAAACGGCTGTTATTGACAATGAGATTGAGCCTGCCATACTGGGACGTGAATTCCCAACCAATCCAGCGATCACGCACGCCGCACTTGAGGGCAGCAGCGAAAATGCTCAACAGAGCTACCCACTGCTCACGCCAAGTGGCTACGTACCAAATTGTTTCGCCAATCTTTGCAAGATCGCCAAAGCCAAGATAGTGGTGCAGCGCCATTTGCTCTTTGTAGAGTAGCTCTTCGTGCCGTTGTGCGGGGTGAACTTGGAGTTCTGAAAGGGCTGCACTGGTGAATAAGTCGGGCTGCATAGCAGCATTTGTAGCGGTTTTGGCGCGGGAGGTTCAGCGGGAAGTGTTGTACCGGTGATTTAAAACAACAATTAACCGTGAACGCAATCACCCTGGAATCTCGGTAGTTTTGAGTCTGTCGGTACCATTTTTGGCCTATAATCTGCCCCATCCATTCGCGGGAATAGCTCAGTTGGTAGAGCGCAACCTTGCCAAGGTTGAGGTCGAGAGTTCGAGACTCTTTTC
>CAIYNH010000171.1 GCA_903927495.1 uncultured beta proteobacterium | reverse complement strand
TGATGGGCGCCAGACCGTGCGCGGCACTTCTGAGTTCTTCCAGCCAAAGGAGGGCGCAGTAGATTTGTTCCGCATCAAACCCTACCGCGTTGAGTTTGCGTTGCAGATGGGGCAACTCCGGACAGCTATCGCCGCTCCAGTAGTTGTCAAAAACGAAAGCCAGGACTTCAAACATGGCTTCACTGTAACGCTAACAAGCCAATTCAATGCGTCAAACAAGACGCAAAATCAGACTTGTAGTTGCTATTTGCAAATCATCCCTGCCGTTGTGCTTTCACCTTGCCGTGCATCAGCAATGTCTGCGGCTTCGTGCCTAGTGTGGTATCGATCTGGAAACGGAATCGCTAATGAGTTAGGCAAGGAATTATCTAAGCCTTACGCCGGTGACATGCGCTGAAACAGGCCGCCCGGCAGTCGTGCCACCAGATCGTCAAGTTCCAGTGTCATCAATTGGACTTGCAATTGTGCGGTATCGAGGCCGGTGCGGGCCTGCAGGGCATCTAGTCCGACGGGGTCAAAACCAAGGGCTTGCAGCACCCCATTTTCTTCGCTAAATATCCCCTTAGCGCTTGCTGATTCTGCTATAGATGCTACTAAATCAGTAGTATTTGTGGGGCCATCATGCCAAACTAATTCTTCCAGTACATCCTGCGCAGACTCGACCAACTTGGCCCCCTGCTTGATCAGCGCGTGGCAACCGCGTGATTGGGCGGCCTGGATCGAACCTGGTATGGCGAACACGTCTTTGCCTTGTTCAGCAGTGAGTCGGGCGGTGATCAACGAGCCTGATTTGAGTGCTGCTTCAACGACCAGCGTACCTTGGGCCAAGCCGGCAATCAGCCGGTTGCGCTTGGGGAAGTTGGCAGTGAGTGGAGGTGTGCCCAAGGGGTATTCGCTGATGAGTAAGCCGTTTTGTGCGATTCGGTGCGCCAGATCATGGTGCGCTTTGGGATAGACCCGGTCCAACCCGGTACCGACCACGGCCACTGTTAACGCATGGGTGTGCAGCGCTGGCAGGCTGTCAAGCGCACCCTCGTGCGCAGCACCATCAATACCCAGTGCCAGGCCGCTGACGATGGTCAAACCGCTCTGCGCCAGAGTCTTGGTAAATTGTCGGGCGTGGGCAGTACCTTGCGGTGTTGGATTGCGACTCCCCACCACGGCCAGACAACGTGTGATACCAAGATACCCTTTAGTTGCTACTGAATCAATAGCACTGTGTGATTGGTCAGAAAGCTCTACAGGCATATTTTGATTGAATGATGCAGCCCCCAACAGGTACAACATCAGGGGCGGGTCATCCATCGTCAGCAGCGCCGTGGGGTAGCCTGGGTCGCCCAGCACCACCACGCGGCGCCTGAACTCGCCACCGGCGCTGGCTTGCAGCCAGTTCCATGTGGTGTTCAGCAATGTGGACAATTCCGGGGGGTCGCTGCGCAATGCCATCACCTGCGCAGTGCTTGCTATTTGGCGTAATGCCGTTGAAGATTGCTCGAAGATGGCCCCTGGCAAGCCAAACGCGGCCAACAATTTGCGAGCTGTGACGTTGCCAATACCTGGTGTCAGGGTCAGGCGCAACCAAGAGCAGAGTTCGTCACGTTCCACAAAATGCCACAAAGGGGTAGGTGCCGCGATGCATGGGCGAAGTCTATTGGTGCGGATTGACCAAGCGGTCGCCCACTTTGACACCGCTGGTAATGTCGAGGACCAGTGCGTAAGACACCTTCTCGAAAGGCCGAAACACCATCAGCAGGCCGTTGCGCTCGTCAGGCAACTTGAGTGGCAGCAGCTTCGGGTCGGTTTTGTCGATCACGCGTGCGCCGTCTTTCATGATCGCCAGCACATGGCCGCTCGCAACGCCATCGCGCGTACCACGGTTGATGGTTACCACCTGATTCTGGGCTGCGTTGAGGACCGCACTGCCATACACCGACACAATCCGCGCCTCCATTTGGCCCTGGGGCGCGTGCGGTACGTAGCTCTGCAACTGCTGCGGTGGTTCGGGCAGCAGCCGATCGCCAACCCGCATTTCCTCCTTGGCCTCGACGATATCTATGGTTGCAGGAACCATCTCGGTGCGTGATTTTCCAGCAGCATCCAGTGTGGTGAGGTTGGTTTCGCTTTGCGCCAGCAGGGCTTTTCCAACATATTGGGCCTCGTAGCCCAGTACCTCAGCAGTGATGGGGTCCTTCAGGGGAGTGGCGTTGCGAAATACCCGGTAAGCTTTTTGTTTTTGGGTTCGATCATCGATCAATTCCGTGCCTGCATTGCCACGGGCGTAAGCGCGGTCACCACGAGTGAGCAGCACCCGATCATCCTGCGCTGCGACGATGCGCGGAGCGGCACTCAACCCTGACTCGTCAACGATGACCGGTTCAGCCAAAAACGGCTCGATCAGGTGGTTGTTCAGGGTCGCCAAAGGATTGGGGATCAGGTTTTCGATACGGGTGCGCGGCGACACCCTCACCATCGGCAGATCGGCACCTTCAGCGCGCTCATCGGCCGCCAATATGCGCAACCGGGCTCGGCCGTCGCGGGTTTCAAGAAACAGCGCTTGTCCGGGGTAAATCCGGTGCGGATTTCTGATCTCCTCAAGATTCATCCCCCACAGTTCGGGCCAACGCCAAGGGCCTTTCAGGAACAAGTTAGATACCCCCCAGAGGGTGTCACCGGATTTGACCGTGTAACTTTGCGGAGCGTTCGGGCTGAGCTCGCTCAAGAGCACGCCGCTTTGGGCGACTTTTGCCGCGGTGGCTCGCTGCACATCAGTAGTGACAAGGTTTTGTGCGGCCAACGGACTGGTCAGCATGCTCAGGGCCAGCGCTGCGAATGCCAGCCTTGAAGAGCCCGCGTCAAATGTGGATTTCGTCATTTTGCTTAGGATGATGTTGAATCGACTGGGATTTTGCGCCCAAGCCGCTGATTGAACAACGATTGTCACCCGACGTGCGATTGGGATGCGGTAAAAATAGCGAAAATAACGACTTCTTTGAAGTGACATCATGGCTTTACTCCCGATTCTTTGTTATCCAGACCCCAAGTTGCACACCGTGGCCAAACCCATCGCAGCGGTTGATACAGGCATCCAGACGCTCGTTGCCAACATGCTTGAAACCATGTACGAGGCCAAGGGCATTGGTTTGGCCGCCACCCAGGTGGGTGTTCATGTGCGCCTGATTGTGATGGATATCTCCGAGAGTCGTGATGCACCGCTGGTGCTGATTAACCCCAAGCTCAACTGGGTCAGCCCCGAAACCCACCTGAATGAGGAAGGTTGTCTGTCAGTTCCAGGAGTTTATGACGGTGTGACGCGTCATGATGCGGTCAAGGTGGAGGCGCTGGATGGCCAGGGCAGAATGCAATGGGTAGAGGCTGACGGCTTGCTCGCCATGTGCATTCAGCACGAAATGGATCACCTGCAGGGTAAGGTGTTTGTGGAGTACCTTTCGCCACTCAAACGCAATCGGATCAAGACCAAAATGCTCAAAGCCCAGCGCGAGGCCCGCGATTGAAGCTGGTTTTTGCCGGCACGCCCGAGTTTGCTGCCGTGGCGCTGGCGGCGCTGCACAAGGCGGGCCACGAGGTCGTGCTGGTGCTGAGCCAGCCGGATCGCCCGGCTGGTCGCGGCAT